>CASGVX010000334.1 GCA_949346185.1 uncultured Lachnospiraceae bacterium | reverse complement strand
AACCGTTCCGCCTTGTCCAGAGCGATTCCCAGATACCGCTCCCGCAGATTGTCAGATATCTCCTTTTCATCGGAAAGCATGGTGAGATAGCCAATCACAGAGGTGAGGGGCGTCTTCAGATCATGGGCCAGGTAGACGATCAAATCCATCTTCCGCTGCTCCGCCTCCTTGGCGGCCCGTCTGCTCCGCCTTGCATTCTCTTGGATTTCATTCAGCTGCTCCTCCACCACCAGAAGTTCTGGCGGCATCCGCAGCCTCTCCTCCGTATCTTGGTATATGTGATCGACCCCCTCCGTGATATCGTCCACATAGTGAATCATCCGATCAATCATGCGGTAGCTGATGATTCCGATCCCCGCCGCCAGCCACAGGAAAAACAGAGTGGCACAAATCCATGGATTGACGTGCATGTCATGAAGCAATGCGTACCAAGGATCATCTCCGTACCAAATCTGGCTGCGAAGCCAGAGATAAGCAATGCCCGCCAAAATCCCCGTCACTGCCGCAAAAAGCAGTATCTGCCACGCCAGTTTCTGCAGCATCTGCCCGGAAAGGGTCTTCTTCACTCTAGATTCCTTCCTCCCCGTCAGTCTGATTTCTCTACTCTCCATCAATCTTATACCCCACTCCCCACACGGTCTTGATAAATTTCGGTTTTCTGGCATTCTCCTTCAGTTTCTCCCGAAGTCTGGCGATATGAGCCATCACCGTGTTGTTACAGTCATAATACTTCTCCTGCCACACTGCCTCAAACAATTCCTCAGAGGGAACCACCTCCCCTTGGTGCCGGCACAGATACAGCAGAATGGAGAACTCCATAGGTGTTAGAGAAACTTCCTCTCCGTACAGCAGACAGCGGTGATTTCTCACCTCCACCTCCAGTCCCCGAATGTCATACCGCTCCCCCTGCTCCCCCATTCCCTGCTTTCCCGCCAGATTATACCGCCCCGCCCTGCGAAGCTGGGCCCGAACCCTGGCAGCCACCTCCAGGGGATTGAAGGGCTTGGTAATATAGTCGTCACTCCCCAGAGCCATGCCCATAATCTTATCGCTATCCTCCACTCTGGCCGTAAGCATGATAATTGGAAAAAACCATTTCTTCCGAAGGGTCTTGCACAAGGAAAAGCCATCCATCCCCGGCAGCATCACATCCAGCAGCGCCAAATCAATCTCCTCTTCCTCCACCAGCCGCAAGGCCTCTGCGCCGTCATGGCACACCAGAATGCGGAAACCCTCGTTGGATAAATACGCCTCCAGAAGTTCCCCGATCTCTTCCTCGTCATCCACCACTAGAATTGTCTCTGCCATATCTCCGTATGCCCCCTTCTCTCAGCAAAATATCCCTGCTTTTTCCCTTCCATATCCCTTTCCCTCAGCAAGATTTCTCTGCTTTTTCCCTTCCATATCCCTTTCCCTAAGCAAGATTTCTCTGCTTTTTCCCTTCCATATCCCTTTCCCTCAGCAAAATTTATCTGCTTTTTCCCTTCCATATCCTTTTCCCTCAGCAAAATTTCTCTGCTTTATTTCTAAATTCCACGAAAAGCGGA
Organism: uncultured Lachnospiraceae bacterium; assembly: GCA_949346185.1. Lineage (GTDB taxonomy): Bacteria > Bacillota > Clostridia > Lachnospirales > Lachnospiraceae > Butyribacter. The sequence continues at coordinate 1,227 of CASGVX010000334.1, read as the reverse complement.
ATATATTCCCCCACAATGGCCTCTACTTTCTCCTTCGCCATGGTTCCATCATAATCATGGGTCAGTTCATTTCGATCCCCCAGCATATTCATCCATCGGTCATCATCAATCAGTTTCACGCTAAATGCAATCCGCAGCGTCTCCCTAGGCGAGCCTGTGGCAAAATCATTGATCTGATGATATTTCACAATAATATCCTTCAGCACCTTCCACGCAATATCAAATGTCAGGAAAAATTTTTGCACCGTACCGCTCAATACAAATTCATCACTTAAATCTCTGTCCCTGGCTCCCATCAGGGATTCCAGCGAAGCACATAAACTCTCGTACCTCTCAATATATTTTCTGTCCATAACGATTCATTGCCTCCAATAGATGCTCATTGCTGCATCCGTCATAATCAAAAATATCAATTCTTCTCAATGTCCTAATCTCTGCAATCTCCTCCCGAAGACGCCCGATATCTTTTACACCCTTCACGATAATGTCAATATCGCTGGTATCCGTCTGAGTACCTGTAGCGTAGGAGCCAAACAAAAAAAGTTCTCGGACATGGTTTTTCCTGCAAATAGCCTCTATCTCATCAAGCACTTCCCTGACCTCCATCAAATTCCCTCCCGCATGCGATTTCTTTCTCAATTATAACCGCTCTATGATAAAATAACAAGAAAAAACAAGTTCCATGAGTTCCTTTCATCCTCCTCCGCGCCAAATCAGGATAGAGACTTTTTTCTTACAGTGCTGCATCCTTTTCTTGCGGTTCCTTCCACGTCACTTGACGATTCCTGCAAAATGCCCTAAAATAACATATTGCGTGGCAAATGCCACAACGCCGTGGAAAATTGCCACAGGCACAAGGATGAACGGCAAGAAGCTTTACTTCCCCACAAGGACAAAGCAGAAAAGGAGGACGCAATTATGGGAACAACCTATGTAAAGAAAGTCATGTCACCGGAACAACTATTCCACCAATATCCTCTTCCGGAAGAGCACAAGAAATTAAAAGAAAAAAGAGATACGGAGATCAAGAAAGTCTTTACCGGTGAATCAGATAAATTTCTAGTCATTATCGGCCCCTGCTCCGCAGACAATGAGGATTCCGTCTGCGACTACATCTGCCGTCTGGCAAAGGTGCAGGAAAAGGTGGAGGATAAGATTATCATCATCCCCCGCATATATACCAACAAGCCCAGAACCACCGGGGAGGGCTACAAGGGCATCGTCCAT
>CASGVX010000333.1 GCA_949346185.1 uncultured Lachnospiraceae bacterium | reverse complement strand
GGTAGTGAGGGAGAATCCTTTTATCAGAAGTGCAACCAAGAAAATCAAGAGGCAGGAAGCCTTGATTGACCAGCCGCTTCCCACGGCATAAAAAAGGGAATGCCAGCGCATACCCTTGCAAGATTTTTCTCCGAAAATTCTTGTTGGTATACTGCCACATTTTGAGAAATTTCCTAATACGGCACACTAGAAAAAATGCTCCCTACAGGATGTTAGGGAGCATTCCTGATATAAAGGCTTTTGTCAGGATGCCGGCGATGTATTCCGGGGTGTCCTGGAAATCATCCTTTGCCCACTTGTGCAGCACGCCGATGGTGCTGCCGATGGAGCAGGCGATCATGTAGGACAGTTCCTCCTTGCTGTGGTGGGAGGAGGTGGTGGTCTGGGTCGCCTTCTTCACATAGCGGTGGAACATGGTCACTGTCTTTTCGAAAAAGGCATCCTCCCGTGGACTTCGGAGAAGATTAGCCAAAAAGGGATTGGTCATGGTATATTCGCAGATGGTCAGGTAGTAGGAGTTGCACATGTCCCAATCATTCTGCGGGTGGAACGTGTCCATGAGGGAGAAGATGTCTTGAATGGTCCTGTCTTCGATGGCAGTCACCAGGTCAGGAATGTTTTCATAGTGGTTGTAGAAGGTGCTTCGCACGATCCCGGCCTTCTTAATGACATCGGACACGGTGATTTTGTCTAACTCCTTTTCTTTCAGAATCAAGAAAAATGCATCATAGATGGCATCGTCTGCCACATGGTATCTCTCGTCCAGTATCTCGTTCATAGCAATCCCCCATTCTAACGATCAGCATAGTGACCCCAATATCATAGTATGTCTTTATTATAATAGATGTGCTTTAGAAACGCAATGAACTTTCCAAGGGGCGCTTCGTTTATTTTTAGAATAGTAACTTAGAATAAAGTTTGCAGGTTGTTGGATATTTTGCCCTGCTGGATCGTTTATCATATAGAGGGCGGGAAGACAGCCTAATAAAGAAAGAGGGAGGTTGCAATGGAGCGCATTCAGGAAATCTATGAGCGGCAGGCAGAGAGGGTATTCCCCTGTGCATGATCTATCTGAAAAATAGCAGTGATGCCCAGGATGGAATGCAGGAGGTGTTTTTAAGGCTTCTGGAGAGGGAGGTTCACTTCCGGGATGAGGAGCACGAGAAGGCATGGTGCATCCGCGCGGCGAAAAATTATTGTCTGGATCAGTTGAAGAGTTTCTGGCGAAAGAAGAGGATGACTCTGGATCGCTGGAAGGAAGTGGCAGACCGTGGTTCCGGCGAGGAGGGCGCATTGCTGGAAATGGTGATGGAACTCCCGGTAAAGTACAGGGACGTGCTGTATCTCTATTACTACGAGGAGTATTCTGTCCGGGAGATTGGCAGCATGCTGGAGCGGAAGGAGAGTACCATTCAGTCACAGTTATCTGCCGGCAGGAAAAAACTTCGCCAGAGGATGGAAAAGGAGGGATATTATGGAGCAGGACATTTGGAAAAATGCCTTTGACCAGCTGAAGCTGACGGAGGAGACAAAGGAGCAGGTATGGGAAGGGATCGTACAGAAGAGCAGCGGAAAGGAAAGAGAGGCTCGGGGGCGGCATCGGGGAAGGCATGGGAGGGCTTCCCTGGGAATGTGGGCTGTTGCGGCGGTGGCATGCAGCTTCCTTCTGGGCATCGTACTGATCAACATTCAGACGGAGGGGAAGATCCTGAAGGCAGTGCAGGGAATCTGGAAGGTGGATCGGCCCTCCAAGGAGATCGTGGAGCAGACGACCTTACAATTTGATTCCATTGATGCGCCGAAGCTGGTTGACTGCAGCAAGGATCGCCTGCTGATTGCCAGCACCATGGGGATCGTGGTGTATGACAGAGAGCAGGATAGGGTATCGGGAACCATTGACTTGAAGAGCATCGGATGCTTCTATGTGGACAATGACTGGGAGGAGGATTCCGTGAAGACCCGCATTCTCCCGGAGGGCGACCGTCTGACGATCTACAATCATCCGGCAGAGGGGAAGGCGCAGGGAGACTGCTATCTCTTCAATCTGGCAGAGTGCCGCTCCGCAGAGAGAGGGGAGGTGAAGGCTCTGGAGGCGGAGAAGAGGGTTCCTGTTACCGATGCATTGGAGAAAAGGTGGAAGGAATATGACAAGGTTTCCAGGAAAAGTACCTTTGACAGCAAGATCTATGTCCATTTCCGGCCGCAATTGAAGAGGGAAGCGGAGGGCAGCGGCATTATCTTTACCAGCCAGGTGATTTCCTGGCGGGACGAAAATCAGGAGAAATATTATTCCGCTCTGGCATATGCTGTGGCGAAAGTTCAGGACGGGGGGCAGGGAAAGAAGGAGCAGAGATTCCTTCTCTATAGCAAGAACAGGGATACGGGGGAGATGGAAGAAAGAGTTTTAAAGTTGAAGGCCAACATGCCGGATGACAAGGAGGAGAGGCTGCCTGCCTATCAGTGCAGTTGGAAGAATCCCATCAGGAAGGCTCTGGCAGACTGTGCGGGAGATAATATTGTCCGGTATCTTGGGAAATATTATGGAAGAGGAAGAAAGAGGCATTTTGCGCAGGATGAGCCATATCCCGAGGGAACGCCAGTTCTTCCAATTATCCGGATTTATGCGGTCAAGGAGGGGAAGAACTATACGAAAGTCTATGGTGAATTTTCCACTCTGGGACTTGCCCGCTCCGGCGATGTCCTGTATGAGGTGTATTTTCCCGGCTTCACGGGATATGGGTGCGCCTACCTCAAGAAGACTGCCGGGGGCTATGCGGTGGAAAAGGTCTTGCACCCCCGTGATGGCGCTTATTATGTCGGGGATAT
>CASGVX010000332.1 GCA_949346185.1 uncultured Lachnospiraceae bacterium | reverse complement strand
TGTCTGCGAATGCAGCTGGGCGGTGGGGGATAGACGATTACGAGGAATCATCAGTACATATAGGAAAGGAAGGAACACGATGGCAACAGAAAAGAAGACAATAGAAGAATCCGTTGCACAGGAGAAAGACATTGCCCTGAAGAAAAGTGGCAGCAAGGCGGGGAAGAAGATGGACAGGGCTTCTCAGGATGAGGGGAAGAGAGGGAACTTCAGAGCCGCTTCTGCCAAGAAGAAGGTTGATGCAGCCAGAGAGGAAGAGAGAAGATTCCTAGAGAAGCTGGAAGCCTTGAAGAAGCTGGCGGTGTCCAAGAGGAATGTGCTGGAACTTGCGGAGATTAATGGATTTTTCAATGATATTGGCCTGGACGAGGAAAAGACGGAAAAGGTGATTGATTTTCTGGAGAATAATGGTGTGGATGTGCTGCGTATTCCTGAGGGCAAGGAGACCGATGAGGAGATTATGCTGGAGATGGAGGGCAGCGATGAGGTGCCGGATGATGAGGAGATTGAGAAAATCGATCTGTCGGTGCCCGAGGGCGTCAGCATCGAGGATCCTGTCAGGATGTATCTGAAGGAAATCGGCAAAGTGCCGCTTCTGACGGCGGAGGAGGAAGTGGATTTGGCCAGGCGCATGGAAGAGGGGGATATGGAGGCCAAGAAGAAGCTGGCGGAGGCCAACCTGCGTCTGGTGGTGAGCATCGCCAAGAGATATGTGGGAAGGGGGATGCTTTTCCTCGACCTGATTCAGGAGGGGAATCTGGGACTGATTAAGGCGGTGGAGAAGTTTGATTATAAGAAGGGGTATAAGTTTAGTACCTATGCTACCTGGTGGATTCGTCAGGCGATTACCAGAGCCATTGCGGATCAGGCGAGAACCATTCGTATTCCCGTGCATATGGTAGAGACGATCAACAAATTCGTGCGGGTTCAGAGGCAGCTTTTGCAGGAATTGGGCCGGGAGCCCTATCCGGAGGAGATTGCCAAGCATATGAATATGCCGGTGGATCGTGTCAGAGAGATTCAAAAAATATCCTTGGAGCCGGTGTCTCTTGAGACGCCCATCGGGGAGGAGGAGGACAGTCATCTGGGTGATTTCATTCAGGATGACAATGTGCCTGTGCCAGCGGAGGCGGCGGCCTTTACCTTGCTGCGGGAGCAGTTGGAGGAGGTGCTGGGAACCCTGACGGAGAGGGAGCAGAAGGTGCTAAAGCTTCGATTTGGCTTGGAGGATGGCAGGGCTAGAACTCTGGAGGAAGTGGGCAAGGAATTTCGAGTTACCCGGGAGCGCATTCGCCAAATTGAGGCCAAAGCCCTGCGGAAACTTCGACATCCCAGCAGAAGTCGGAAGTTGAAGGATTATTTAGAGTGATGCGGCTGTCGAGAAGGCTTGGCCGGGTGGCGGAAAATGTGGAATCCGGCGGCATCGTGGCAGACATTGGCTGCGACCATGGATTTACATCTATTTATCTGGTACAGAGAGGGCAGGTCAGGGGAGCCATCGCCCTGGATGTGAATGCCGGGCCTCTTGCCAGAGCCACGGAGCATGTAGGGCAGTATGGACTGGAGGACAGGATACAGGTGCGGCTATCGGATGGCATGGAAGCATTGTCCCCTGGGGAGGTGGATACCATTTTGATCAGCGGTCTGGGTGGCGCACTGATGGAGAGGATTCTGGAGCAGGGGAAGGATGTTGTGAGAGAAGCTGAAGAATTGGTGCTGTCTCCCCAGTCGGAAATTTTTCTAGTGAGAAGGAAGGTTCACGAACTGGGCTTTGCCATTGTCCATGAGGAGATGGTGGAGGATCAGAGAAAATATTATGTGATTATTCGGGCAGTTCCGGGCAGAGAATGCTATGGGGAGGAGGAATATCTCTATGGCAGGAGATTGATTCAGGAGGGGGATCAGGTATTTCGGGAGTATCTCCGAAGGGAGCTCGCAAGGCTGGAGGGGTTGGAATTACATATGTCCGGAAGTTCGCTATCCTTCTCTGGGAGGGAGAAATTAGAGAGATGTCGTCTGGAAAAGGAAAGGATACAGGCACTCTTGCATGAATTGCACTAACAGCGATAGATGCCATGGCATCCATGGAAGGATTGTCGCAGGAAGGGATGTATTCTTGCGGATTGGTGGCATGGCAGAGGAAATAGGAGGTAGTTATGGGGAATGAAGTGAAAATCACTGTGGGCAATCAGACAGCGGTCTATCCTCAGGGCACGACATATGGGGAGATTGCCAAGGATTTCAGGGAGCAATATCCTTGGGACATTATCTTAGCGCAGAAGAAGGGAAAGCTGGTGGAACTGAATAAGACAGTGAAGGAGGATGGGGAAATTTCCTTCGTCACCACCGGAGACAGCAGCGGACACAAGACATATGACCGGGGAGTGACGCTTCTCATGTTGAAGGCGTTTTATGAGTGCGTGAATGCTATTCATGCGGGAGGAGAAATATCTGGGGAAGATTTGCCGCAAGGCAGTACGCAATCTCAAAACTCTGATGTTGGAAAAGTGAAAAATATTTTTGTGAAGCATTCTCTGGGGGATAGCATTTACTGCGAAGTGGAGGGGATATCGGTGACGGAGGAACTGCTTGCTGGGGTGGAGAAGCGGATGGGGGAACTGGTATCTCAGGATTTGGTGTTTGAGAAGCGTTCTGTCAATACTTCGGAGGCTCTAGAGATTTTTGAGAAGCACAAGATGTTTGACAAGAAAAAGTTATTTGAGTACCGCCGGGTATCTAGGGTGAATATTTATCGCTTGGATGGCTTTGAGGATTACTATTATGGTTATATGCCCGCTTCTACCGGGATATTGAAATATTTTTCCCTGCAGGCC
>CASGVX010000331.1 GCA_949346185.1 uncultured Lachnospiraceae bacterium | reverse complement strand
AAGGGGGGGATTTGCTGGATGTATCCAAGGAGCAGCGGGCTCAGATGCTGGAAGAGGGGAAGATGGCTGACGTGGACGGCCTCATTCGGTATATTCGCATCTTATCGGAACTGACGGCTCAGATTCGTTATTCTTCCCAGAAGAGGGTGCTGGTGGAGGTGACGCTAATCAAGTTGTGCAGGCCTCAGATGGATGCCGTGCAGGATGTTTCTACGCTTAAGAGCCGAATAGAAGCCTTGGAGAGGCAGATAGAACAGGGGGTGGCACTGGAGACCCCCTCTGGCTCTACAGGTGTAGAAGGGACTTCTCCGAGACGGGGAAGAGAACAGGAGACTGTGCCGGACAAGCCCAAGGTTTTGCCCAAGGCGCTGCCGGAAGATTTGAAAGAGGTGCTACAGCAGTGGCATAAGATTGCCATACAGTATGGACAGCCGGGGGAGACGTACCTGAACTTGGCGAAGAAGGTTCTCTCGGAGCAGGGAACTTTGATTCTACAGTTTGTGAATAAGCATGATGAAGATTTTTTCTTGCAAAATGATGGGGCAGAACTGGAGACTTTAAAGACTGTCATTGGCAACGTGATGGGGCGGGATGTGACGCTGGAGACACGAACGGTGAGCCAGGCGGTGGATGAGGAATATGGAGATTTATTCAGCATGATTCATTTTGATCATATCGAAGTGGAGGATTAGCGGAAGCGCAGAGTCTGTCTTGGCTTGCTGTACAAGTATTGGGCTGATGCGAAAAATATAGTCAGGAAAGGAAAGAGGAAATGGCAAAGAGAGGTGGATTTCCCGGCGGAGCAATGCCTGGGAACATGAATAACTTGATGAAGCAGGCGCAGAAGATGCAGCGTCAGATGGAGGAGAAGACGAAGGAGATGGAGTCCAAGGATTGGGAGGCCACTGCCGGGGGCGGGGCTGTGACGGTCAGGGTATCTGGCAAGAAGGAAGTCCTGTCTGTGAAATTATCGGAGGAAGTAGTGGACCCGGACGATATTGAGATGTTGGAGGATTTAATCGTGGCGGCTACCAATGAGGCACTTCGGAAGATGGAAGAGGAAAATAGCGCTATGATGGAACAGCTTACCGGGGGCTTGGGAGGTTTGTTCTGATGGATTTTTACAGCACCCAGATCAGCAATCTGGTAGAGCAGCTCTCCCATCTGCCAGGCATTGGCGCAAAGTCAGCCCAGCGGCTGGCCTTTCATATATTGAACATGCCGGAAGAACAGGTGACAGGCTTGTCGAATGCCATGGTCAATGCTAAGAAGAACGTGCGGTATTGTCGGGAGTGCTGCACCTATACGGATGAGGAACTCTGTCCCATCTGCGGCAATCCTAAGCGGAATCACAAGGAAATCATGGTGGTGGAGAATCCTAGGGATTTGGCGGCTTACGAAAAGACGGGGAAGTTCCAGGGAGTATATCATGTGCTTCATGGGGCCATATCTCCCATGGCGGGAATCGGCCCGCAGGATATCAGGCTCAGCCAGTTAATGGTGCGTCTGCAGCAGGATGTGGAGGAGGTGATCGTGGCCACGAATAAGAATCTGGAGGGGGATACCACTGCCACGTATATTAGCAAGCTGGTGAAGCCTCTGGGCATCAAGGTGAGCCGCATCGCCAGCGGCGTGCCGGCAGGAGGGGATCTGGAGTATATTGACGAGGTGACGCTATATCGTGCCTTGGAAGGAAGGGTGGAACTTTAGGGATTGGAGTATTCCCGTGCTTACAAAGTCTGATAATTCTACAACTGTAGATAATTTTGTAGTCTGTAATATGGCGTGGCATTTGCTGCCAGATGTATTGACGATGCCAGTGATTGCAACCTCCCCGATGCAGGGGAGGGTTTTCTTTACCCCGATGCCGGGCAGGAGAGGACCCCTGCCTAGAGAGACATAGCCAATGTGTCTGGGAACGCCTAGGGAGGCATCAATGGCGATAATGTAGGGGTTGGAATGATTTCGATATATTTTGTGTATCGTATCTTCTAAATTCAGTGCATGCACGGGATTTTTCAGAGTTCCATAGACGGCAATCCCGGAAATCCGCTGAGGTATTTTCTGAGATAGCGCATCTCCCACCAGAGGGCCGAAACAGTCTCCGGTCGCCCGGTCTGAGCCGATGCAGAGAAATATTAAGGTCTTTTGTTCTGCCTGGCTCTGCAGCACCAGCTGCTTCATATAATTTTGGAATCTGGCATGAGCCATCTTTTGTCTACTATTGTAGTATATTGTTTTTTCTGGCAGGGAAAATTGAGGTATCCGCATTGGGAAACTCCTTTCTACGACATTGTATTCACTGCAATAGCATTCCCGAAAACAGTAAAAATAATCACAAAATATCATGCAATATGCTCGTGAAAGGAAGTGTGGGAATTCCATGGAAGCCATGCCCGTGGAACAATCTTGTGATATTTAATTTCCGAAGTAATAGAAATAAATAGAGAGTATTTCCGCAAGAAGAGGGCTTGGGGGAAAGGAGATGCGGGGGGATGGCTTTATTTAAAATATTGGCCGGTTTGCTATATGTTCTGGCAGGGGGCTGGGGATATTATCAATCTAGAGGTGACGGAAAGTTTTCCAGACCGGTATTTGCAGCCTTGCTATGCTCCATGGCGGGGGATGTGGTATTGGCTCTTGATCACAAGCGAGGCGCTTTGTTCCTATTGGGCGTGGCATGTTTTTCCGCCGCCCATGTGCTGTATTCCCTTGCGTTCTGCCGGGTGTCGGCGTTGTCTTGGTTGGACGTTGCCGGAGCCTTGGCAGTGTTTGCGGGGCTGCTGTCTCTGCTTCTATTGGGGGACTTTGCATTCCAAGGGCTTCTGCCTGTGATTGTGGGCTA
>CASGVX010000330.1 GCA_949346185.1 uncultured Lachnospiraceae bacterium | reverse complement strand
CGTCCAGCAGGCGCTCTTAAAGATTCTGGAGGGCACGGTGGCAAGCGTGCCGCCTCAGGGGGGGAGAAAGCATCCCCATCAGGAGTTCTATCAGCTGGATACCACGAATATTCTCTTCATCTGCGGCGGTGCCTTTGACGGGCTGGACGGACTTATCGGATCCAGAATCGGAAAGAAGGCTATCGGTTTCAATGCGGAACTGTCGGAAAAGGTGGAAGAGAACGTGGGGGAATTGTTCAAGCAGGTGCTTCCAGAGGATTTGGTGAAGTTCGGGCTGATTCCTGAGCTCATTGGCCGCGTTCCGGTCACGGTGGCTTTGGATTTGCTTGACGAGGAAGCGCTGTATCGGATACTTGTGGAGCCGAAAAATGCCATTACCAAGCAGTATCAGAAACTCTTTGAACTGGATGATGTGAAGTTGACTTTTGAGGAGGAGGCCATCAGGGCTGTGGCAGAACGGTCATTTAAAAGAAAGACCGGTGCCAGAGGGCTGCGCGCCATCATAGAGAATGTCACGATGGATGCCATGTTTGAGGTACCGTCAGACGAGGATGTCAGGGAGTGTATCATTACGAGAGAGTCGGTGGTGGGCGAGGAACAGCCGAAATTGGTTCTGTACAATGATGAGGTTAAGATGCTTCCCGGAAAGGATAGCAAGAAGGAGGGCGAAATTGCCTAGCAGTGCTTGTCTTTGCAGAGATAATATGGGAGGCTGTCAAGTGAGACAGCCTCTTTTGTTAATAGGGAACTTCGCAACTTTTTGGTTGAGAGGATGTTAGGATGGAACAGGAAGAAAAGAAAGTATATCCCTTTGTGCCATTGCGGGATGTGGTGATTTTTCCAGGGGTGACGGTGTATCTGGAACTGGGGCGGGAGGAGACGAAAAATGCCATTCTCCATGCCATGCAGGAGGAAAAATATATTATTACTTCGGCGCAGAAAGATCCGGGCGTGGAGCATCCGGGGATGGAGGAGATTTTCCCCATGGGGATGATGGCGGAGGTCAAGCAGATTGTGAAGATGCCGGACAAGAATGTTCGGGCAGTGATTACCGGGGTGGAGAAGGTGGAAATCGCTGCTCTGGAGAGCAGGGATTCCTGCATGTATGCCCGGGCGGACGAGATGGCCAGAGAGGAAGAATTGCCCTATTCTCTGGAGGTGATTGCCATGCTTCGGGGATTGAAGGATGTATTCCAGATGTATGCCAATCTCTATCAGAAATTTAGTCAGAAAATGGTGGCGGAAATCTTGGAAATCGTGGATTTGAATCGCCTGATCTATGAAATATTATCAAACATTCCGGTGAATTATGTCATGAAGCAGAAAGTGCTTGTCATGGAGGGAGTGGACAAGCGCCATCAGGAATTAATGCTGATTCTCAATCGGGAAATCGGCATTCTGCGGATTCAGGAAGATATTGCCCTGAAGGTGAAAGGGCAGGTGGAAAAGAACCAGAAGGAATTTTATCTGAGAGAAGAAATCAAGGCAATCCACAAGGAATTGGGGCAGGAGGATGCTCTCTCCGAGGCAGATGGCTTTATGGAGCGGGTGGAGAAGATGAAGGCGCCGAAGAAGGTGAAGAAGAAGTGCCGGGAGGAAGTGAGCCGCTTTCGGAAAATGAGCCCCAGTTCTTCAGAGAGTGCCGTGATTCGGGGATACGTGGAGACGCTGCTTGCATTCCCATGGAAGAAGGAGAAGAAGGAGACATTGGATTTGACCTTCGCCAGAGAGGTGCTGGATAGAAACCATTATGGGCTGGACAAGGTGAAGGAGCGCATGATAGAGTTTCTGGCGGTGAAGATGCTGAAAAAGGATGGGCATAGCCCGATTATCTGCCTGGCGGGACCGCCTGGCACGGGCAAGACATCCATCGCCAAATCTGTGGCGGAGGCTTTGGGACGAAAGTATGTACGCATCTGTCTGGGGGGCGTGCGGGACGAGGCGGAGATTCGAGGGCACCGCAGGACCTATGTGGGAGCCATGCCGGGAAGGATTGTGGCTGGCATGCAGCAAGCCAAGGTTCGCAATCCCTTGATGCTCTTAGATGAGATTGACAAGCTGGGTTCAGATCATAAGGGAGACCCGGCTTCGGCTCTTCTGGAGGTGCTGGATCCGGAGCAGAACAAGCATTTTTCTGATCATTATATGGAGCTTCCAGTGGATTTGTCCCATGTAATGTTCCTCTGTACTGCCAATGCCACGGATACTATTCCCAGACCCCTGCTTGACAGGATGGAAGTGATTTCCCTGCCCGGCTATACGGAGAATGAGAAGTTCCATATTGCGAAAGAGCATCTTTTCCCCAAGCAGAGGGAGGAAAATGGGCTGTTATCACAAAATATCAAAGTTTCTGACATAATTTTGCGAAACATTATCCGCTATTATGTACGGGAGGCTGGCGTGAGGAACTTGGAGAGGAAGATCGGGTCCATGTGCCGGAAGGCAGCGAAGGAAATTGCTTTGGGGGAGAGAGAGGTGGTACGAATCTCCCAGAGGAATGAGAAGGAATATCTCGGAAACCGTCTAGAGCGAATCAATCTCGCAAACGAGCAGGCGGAGATTGGCGTGGTGAGAGGCTTGGCGTGGACCGCCATGGGTGGGGACACCTTGGAAATTCAGGTGTCCGCCTTTCCGGGGGAAGGGAAGCTGCAGCTTACGGGAAAACTGGGAGAGGTGATGCAGGAATCGGCGAGGATTGCTTTGTCTTATGTGAAATCTGCGGCGGCAGGCAAGGAGGAGTATCTAAAGCAGCATGATTTCCATCTTCATGTGCCGGAGGGGGCGGTGCCCAAGGACGGGCCCTCTGCAGGGGTCACCATGGCCACGGCGCTGTATTCCGTGGTGATGGGGACAAAGGTG
>CASGVX010000329.1 GCA_949346185.1 uncultured Lachnospiraceae bacterium | reverse complement strand
TCAGCGCTGAAAGCGCTGCTTGTTACTATGAGCGGCGAAGCCGTGAATAGTAACCCTTACAGTTCCACAAAGACTTCCGTCTCCTGCTTTAAGCTGGAGGCAATGGCCTGATTGTCGTCCATCTTCTTGCTTATCCGACCCATGTCCTCAAGCAAGGTCTGAGTGCTGTCTGCCGTATGGTTCACCCCGTCAACGCCCTCGCTGATAGAATTAGTAATCACGTCAATGGACTCCGCAATGGACTTCATGGTAGTCTGCAAATTATCCGTCTTCTTCGCAAACTCTCCCATGGTTTCCTGAATATATGTGGCGTTCTGCTTATATTCCCCGCCGGACCGCACAAATCCCTCAAATTCTGGCAAGATGTTGTCATTCATATAATTTACCAAATCATTGGCATGGTCTGCCAGATTATGCACCGCCTCCGTCACTACGGCATTAATCTTCTGAATGCGGTTGGCAGTCTGACTGCTGGCCGCGGCCAAATCGCTAATCTCCATGGCAACCACGGCAAATCCCTTTCCTGCCTCTCCTGCCCTCGCCGCCTCAATGGAGGCATTCAGCGACAAAAGATTTGTCTGGCTGGCAATATCCAGGATTTCGCCGCTCAGACTATCCACCTGATTGACACTGCTGCTGTCTTCAATAGCCTGCTGCAGCACCCGGAGAATTTCCTTCACCTTGACGCCAGTCGTCTGCATGTTATCCCTTGCTGCCATCTCCATCTGCTCCGCATGCTTTCTCATTTCTAAGCTATACTGGTTAATTTCATTGGACTTGTCCGCAATGGCATTGACTTCCTCCTTCACTGCGGCAGTATTCTCGTTGATTGCAGCGGCATTGACAGACATCTGCTCCATATTGGCAGTCAATTCCTCCGTCAGGGCAGACATGTCAGACACGCTTTCATTGGAGGTCTGCACCCTGTTCATAACCTCATTTACCACCTCGTCCATGGTCTTGGTATTATCTGTCAGAATCCGGAAAATACTCTGGAGTTTTTCCAGAAATACATTAATTCCCTTTCCCAGAGAGGCAATCTCGTCGTCTCCCCTCACTCCCACGCGACGGGTCAGGTCACCCTGCCGTTTATCAATCCCCTGTATGATATCTGCCAATTCCTTCTGCGCAGAAGATAGTGGGGCAATCACCTTCAGATATACGCTGAAAATCACAAATAGCAGCGAAATCACGCTAACCATGATAAATAGGATGCCCGTAAACATAGCTCCCTGAAACACTGTGGAAAGCTGTTCCCTAGCCGCTGCCGCTCCCTTGTTAGCAGTCTCCCTCAGCTTGCCGATATGCCCTTTCATGTCACTGGCCTTTTTCGCAATCTCCGTGTTTGCCATGGCATACGCCTTCTCATTCTCCCCAGCCGCACTAAACGCCATCAGGCTGGCAATCTCATCCTTTAATTCCTCATAATTCTTCTGCAGGTTCTTGTATTCCGACTTGTCCTCCTCCGCAAGATACGCCGTGTACTCTTGGAGATATTGATCCAATTTGTCCTCTTCCGCCCGAATGCTCTCCACCAGTCCAATCATGCTATTCAAATCCGTGGACACAATGTGGGACAGTGCCTGCTTATGTATCTCCTGCGCCTTCTCCTGGATATCCCCCAATTTTGATATTCCAGTCATATATTGATCCGCAATCTCCGAAGCATTGCGATTCACCTTTCTGATATTGCTAATGGCCATCATACTGGCTATCACAGATACTATTCCCAGAATAAATACCGGACCCAGAATGATTGTCTTGATACTAAGGCTCCTCTTTTCTTTCATCTCGCCACTTCCTTCCCATAACTGGCATGCCGTCTTCAGCAACGTCGCCATGCGTAAAACAAAGCTCTGGTTTGTCTCCATTGCATAGTGCTTTCACAGAAAACCATCTATTTGACTGTAGATGCGGCAATGCACGTTGCCAGAACATCAATTCACCGTAGATGCTGTGATGCCTTTCACCAGCGCATCCATAATCTTCTGCAAATCCTCTTTCTCCGGATTGCCATCCCCCATCGTCTTTCCAAAGGTCTCGAAGGGAGTCCAGTAGTTATTGCCCACCCTCTGAAGGCTGCCATACTTGGATTGCTCCATCACTGCTTGGATTGCTGGCACCTTCTTCACTTCCTCGGATGCCGCCGCATTGACATTAGACGGCCCTTGGTTCCTCTCCACGAAGCGGAGGGTCTGATTCTCCTCATTCGTAAGCCAATCTGCCAGTTTATGAGCCCACTCTTTATGTTTGCTGTAATAATTCACGCCCATAGCCTTATACCCCGTAAAAGATGCCATCTGCACCTGCTTTCCTGCCACGGTGTAAGTGGGGAGTTTCACTGCACCATAATTGCTGCCCCAGATTTTCTTAATATCCATGGCATTCCATGCGCCGCTGACCCCGGCAATCACCTTGCCCGCCCTAGCATCCGTCACAAAATTCGCATCCGGAGAGTTCTGAAATCCCGAACTGGAGGAAATTCTTAACAGCGCCCTTGCGATATCCACGCCCTTAATCTTCCCCTTTTTCGTATTCCAGTTGCAATAGTTCGTCACCCCATCCTCATTGATTCCAAAATCCAGTCCGGTATTTCCAAAAAAGGAATACATATACCATCCGGATGTCCACTCCATATTGATTTTCTTATGCGCCTTCTCTGCCACCCTGAGCATCCCATCCAGCGTCCTCACATCTTTGTCCTTGAAATACTTCTTATTATAATACATGAAATAGCCGTTATCCGCCGTCATGGGATACACATAAAGCTTCCCATCAATCATTCCGGACTCACTGGCCTCTTTCAAATTCGCTTTCTGGATTTCTTCCTGATTCCTCACCGGATCCAATGCCCCTGCTGCCGCCAGAGC
>CASGVX010000328.1 GCA_949346185.1 uncultured Lachnospiraceae bacterium | reverse complement strand
TTCTGCTAGAGGAGGGGGTCCTTCCGGTGCTATACATGCAGCTTACGGCAGGCAGCGTGGTGAATATTAAGCCGGAATTGATACTGGAGGCGTTGTTTGCCCAGGAGGAAGAAGATTTCCGATGGACAGATTATCAGGTACATAGGCTGGAAATGTATGGGGACATTCGAATGAAGAAGGGGGAAGTCCATACTAGGACATCCCAAGTCTCCTGCCAGCTGGTACCTTTGTGGCAGTTTGGAGAGAGAGGAAAGATTCATGAGTAACACATTGGTTATTACGAGGCAGAAGAGATGTATCCTTACAGCAACTTTGGAGGATGGCAAAGTCAGTCAGTTTCAGGTGGAATCCGGAGAGGGAACTGGGATTTTGGGGAATGTGTATGTGGGAAAGGTTCGGAATATCGTGAAAAACCTTGGCGCCGCTTTCGTGGAGTTCGGTCCGGACATGATGGGTTACCTTTCCCTGAGCGAGCCTACGGTTCCGAAACATACCCAGGGAAAAGTACAGGATGAGAGCAGGGTTCTGGTGGGTGACGAGATTATCGTGCAGGTTTCCCGGGAGGCACAGAAGAAAAAGCCCCCCGCCCTCACAGGGAAGGTGAATTTTCCTGGGAAGTACCTGGCCATCGTCTATGGGGAGTCCGGGCTGGGCATTTCCAGAAAGATCAAGGGGCAGGAGAAACGGGAGAAATTGCGGGAGGTGCTGGAGGGATACACCACGGAGGAGTATAGCATCGTGGCCAGAACTAACAGTGCCAATGCATCCCCGGAGGAGATATGCCAAGAGATGGAACGGCTGCTGAAGCAATATCAAGACACCTTTGCGCTGGGGATGCACAGGTCGCCCCATGCCTGCCTTTACCGTGCCCCGGAAGGGTATCTCACCAGCATCACCGATGCCTATGAGACGGATTTGGAGGAGGTGATTACGGATTCCAAGCCCCTTTACGATCGAATTGTAAAGTATGTGGGGGAAAATGGCTGGCAGGACAGGATTCCCGTGACTCTGTGGAAAGGGGAGCGGGGGAAGCTTCGGTGCGTGTACAATATTGACAGGGAATTAGACCGCGCCCTCTCCCAGAAGGTATGGCTAAAGAGTGGGGGATACTTGGTGATTCAGCCCACGGAGGCCTTGGTAGCCATTGATGTCAATTCAGGAAAGGCGATTACCAAGAAGAGGGATGTGCAGAAGAATTTCCTACAGATAAATATGGAGGCGGCCTTGGAGATTGCCCACCAGATACGTCTTCGGAATCTGTCCGGCATGATTCTGGTGGATTTTATCGACATGAGGGAAGAGGAGAGCAAAGAGGAATTGCTGGACTATTTGTCGAAGGAATTGGAGAAGGACCGCATCACTACCAAGTTGGTGGACATGACTCCCCTAGGGCTGGTGGAAATCACTCGCAAGAAGGTGAGAAAGCCCCTGTATGAGCAGATGAGGCTGGAGAAGGAATAGGAATAGTGCTGAAAATAATAGCAGCAATATGGGAAACACGATGTTCATATCGAGATCAATTACGATGCAGAAATGAGGAAAAACAAATATGAATTTTTATATGCCGACAAAAGTATATCATGAGAGAGAGGCAGTGAAGAATCACCGGGAGGAGATGGCATTGCTGGGAAAGAAAGCTCTGATTGTCACCGGGGCTCATTCTTCCAAGGAGAATGGCTCTCTCCAAGATGTGACGGAGGCACTGGAGGCTACTAATACGTCCTATGCCCTTTTTGACAGGGTGGAGGAAAATCCCACCGTGGCTTGCGTGATGGAGGCGGCTCTCCTGGGGAGAAGGGAGGGCGCGGACTTCGTGGTGGGCGTGGGAGGGGGATCTCCCATGGATGCCGCCAAGGCCATTGCCTTGATGATTCAGAACAGGGACAGTTCGGAGGAGGTGCTGTATCAGGATGTTTCCCTGCGGGCTCTGCCAGTGGTGGAAGTGCCCACCACCTGCGGCACGGGCTCGGAGGTGACCCCTTATGCCATCCTGACCCGCCGGGACAAGCAGACGAAGCAGAGCATCAGCCAAAAGTTTTTTCCTGACCTTGCCTTGGTGGATGGAAAATATCTGGAAAAGGCTCCCCGGTCCGTGATTACCAATACTGCCATTGATGCGCTGGGGCATATGCTTGAGAGCTGCTTCCATACGAAGGCTACGGATTACAGCAGGATGCTGTGCCAGTATGCCATGGAGGTGTGGGGTGCCGCCACGGGGATGCTCTATGGCATGGAGCCGGAGGAGGGGGATTATGACCGTCTGCTCTTTGCCTCCAGTTTGGCGGGGATGGCAATTAGCCACACCAGCACCAGCCTGCCCCATGCCCTGAGCTATTATCTCACCTATCACAAGGACATTCCCCATGGAAAGGCGGTGGGCCTGTTTCTTCCCGGATTTCTCCGGGCGCTGCCGGAGCAGTTCCAGATGCAGGCCACCATGGCGCTGCGCGCCTTGGGATTTGGCAGTTTGGAGCAGTTCCAAGGCTTTATCCGGGAGATGCTGGGAACGGTTTCCCTGACGGAGGAGGAAGTGGAGGAGATGGTGTCTGGAGTGATGGCCAATCCCGGGAAACTGTCCACGCCCCTCTTTGAGGTGACAGACCAGGTGCTGCGGGAGATGTGGCCCTGCTATTGATGGGGCTGGCATTGCAGGGAGCGGGAGGAAAGGCGAGGTAGGAGATGAATCAGGAAGATATTGCCATACGCAGGGGGATTGTTCATATTCTGGAAGGAGATCTGGGCTATCCGGTGTATTCGGAGGAGGAATTGGACATCACCCCCCAGATTGATGATTTTTTTCGGGGGCATTTATGGAAGCTATTGGTATCGCGCTTATTGTAATGGCAAATTCATTCGAATTCAGCTTAAACCAGTCAAA
>CASGVX010000327.1 GCA_949346185.1 uncultured Lachnospiraceae bacterium | reverse complement strand
CGGCATGGAAGGCGTAATATCCCTCCTTCTCCTGAAAGTTCTCCAAGCCGGAAATCTTCTTGCCCTTCTCGTACTTCTCCGGGTATCCGTCAGAAGCCAGAACCACGCAGACTGCCGCATTGTCCTCAAACTGCAAGTCAACCTGATCCAGCTTTCCGTCAATACACGCCTCCATCACGTCAATGATGTCATTCTTCATTCTGGGCAGTACCACCTGAGCCTCCGGGTCGCCGAATCTGGCATTGTACTCCAATACCTTCGGTCCATCCTCCGTGAGCATCAATCCGACAAAAAGGATTCCCACGAAATCCCTGCCCTCCGCCTTCATGGCATCCATGGTCGGCTGGTAAATCTGCTCCTCGCAAATCTTCTGGATTTCCTCCGTGTAGAAGGGGCTGGGGGAAAATGTTCCCATGCCGCCAGTATTCAATCCCTGATCGCCATCCTTCGCCCGCTTGTGATCCTGGGCGCTGGTCATGGGCATAATATGCGTGCCGTCGCAATAGCAGAGCACGGAAACTTCCCGGCCAGTCATAAAGTCCTCGATCACCACGGTCTCCCCGGCGCTGCCAAACTGCTTGTCTAACATCAGGGTGCCGATGCCCTTTTCCGCCTCCCGCTGGGTATTGCAGATGAGAACGCCCTTTCCCAAAGCCAGTCCATCTGCCTTTAACACGATGGGATAAGAGGCATTTTCCAAATAAATCAGTGCCTCCTCCGGAGAGTGGAAGGTCTCATAGTGACAGGTTGGGATGCCGTACTTCTTCATCAAATCCTTGGAAAAACTTTTGGAACCCTCGATGATGGCAGCATTCTTCCTAGGACCAAACACCCGCAGTCCCCGAGCCTGGAAGACGTCCACTACGCCGCCCACCAGCGGGTCGTCCATGCCGATGATGGTCAAATCAATCTCTTTCTCCTCGGCGAAATCTGCCAATTTTTCAAACTCCATGGCAGAAATATCCACGCACTCTGCGCACTGGCTGATGCCGCCATTTCCCGGAGCGCAATAAATTTTGTCCACCCTACTGCTCTGGGCAACGCTCCATGCAATGGCATGTTCCCTGCCGCCACTTCCTACGATTAACACTTTCATATAAAGAAAACTCCTCTCTTGGAAACCATGGGAAATAACGGATTTCCTTCGCTGTAAGGATATCCTGTCCTGTTATTTCCCAGCAGTTCCCTACTTATTTGATATGGGCAATCCCATCCGTTACTTCCACCCGTCCCTGACCAATCAAATCAATAGCCCGGGGAAGCAGTATCCACTCTGCCTGCTCCATCACACGCTTCTGCAGGGCTTGGGGAGTATCCCCCTCCTCCACCGCCACAGCTTTCTGCAGAATAATCGGGCCATGGTCAGCCTTTTCATCCACAAAATGTATGGTGGCACCAGTTACCTTATTTCCCGCAGCCAGAACGCTCTCATGCACTTTCAGCCCATAGTATCCCATGCCGCAGTGGGCCGGAATCAGGGATGGGTGCACATTGATAATCTGATTGGCATACTGCCTAGTCAGATTTTCCGGAATAATTACAAGATAGCCCGCAAATACCACCAAATCAATCTGGCGTTTCTGAAAAACATCAATCATCGCCTGCCCGAAAGCCTCCCTGTCTGGAAAATCCTTCGGGGAGATGCACTGGGACGGGATTCCCGCCTTCTCCGCCCGAACTAAGGCGTAGGCATCCGGCTTATTGCTCACCACTAAGGAAATCCGGGTATCCCGTACCTCCCCTTTCGCCACCCCGTCAATAATCGCCTGTAAATTCGTGCCTCCCCCGGAGACACAGACCGCTATGTTCTGCATAAGCTACCTCGCTTTATTTTTCTTGCCTTTCCAGCATGCCGCCTACTCTATTGCTGCCATGAGTAGCAACGCTAGTGTACTAGATCAAATCTACGCCCCTGTCACCGGCAATGATCTCTCCAACCACAAATCCCTTCTGGCCAGACTGGTTCAGCAGTTCCACCGTTCTATCCGCATCTGCGGCATTCACCACCAGCATCATGCCCACACCCATATTATAGGTATTGTACATAATCTTTCTGGCAATATCCCCATCCTTGGCAAGCATTTCGAAAATCGGAGGCACATCATAACTTCCCGTCTGAATTTGCGCCCGTACGCCCTCATGAAGCATTCTTGGCACATTCTCGTAGAAGCCGCCCCCGGTGATATGGCTGCATCCCTTGATGGTAACACCGCCTTCCTTCACAGCATGGAGTGCCTTCACGTAGATAATCGTGGGAGCCAGAAGCGTTTCTCCAAGAGTTCTTCCACCCAGAGATTCATAGGATCTCGTCAGGGATTCCCGCTTCATCTCAAATACCTTGCGCACCAGAGAAAATCCGTTGCTGTGCACGCCGGAGGAGGCAATCCCCACCAGCACGTCCCCGGGAGCGATGGATTTTCCCGTAATCATATTCTTTCTGTCAACCACGCCCACGGCAAACCCCGCCAGATCATATTCATCCACCGGATAAAATCCAGGCATCTCCGCCGTCTCGCCGCCAATCAATGCCGCCCCGGACTGCCGGCATCCCTCAGCCACGCCGCTGACGATAGAAGCAATCTTTTCCGGCTCATTCTTCCCACAGGCAATATAGTCCAAGAAGAACAAAGGCTCTCCTCCGGCACAGGCAATGTCATTGACGCACATTGCCACGCAGTCTATGCCTACCGTATCATGCCTGTCCATCTCAAAGGCCAGCTTTAGCTTTGTCCCTACGCCGTCAGTGCCTGACACCAGAGTAGGCTCCTCCATCTCCTTAAACGCATTCATGGAAAATGCCCCGGAAAATCCGCCGATATCTGTCTGCACTTCCTGCCGCATGGTGCTGGCAATATGCTCCTTCATCAGTTCCACGGCCT
>CASGVX010000326.1 GCA_949346185.1 uncultured Lachnospiraceae bacterium | reverse complement strand
TCCTTCCCTATCTTTCTTAGGACCTCCCGGAATATCCTCAAGCTGGAGCCATCGAATGCGGGAATGTGAAGCCCCGCCTGCCCCATCAGGGTAAAAAGGCCTACTGTCTTTAGGGACACGGTCTTGCCACCAGTATTCGGCCCCGTCACCACCAGCAGGGAGAACTCCTTCCCCAGATGAATATCAATAGGCACCACTCGATCCTTGGCAATCAGGGGATGCCTCCCCTTCTTAATCTGAATCAGGCCATCCTCTGGAAACTTTGGTTCCGTGCCCTTCATTTCCTTGGAAAGATTTGCCTTGGCAAAAATGAAATCCAACTTGGACAGCACATAGAAATCCTGCTCAATCTCAAAAATCTGTTCCCCAGTGAGATTGCTCAGTTCCGACAAAACCTTCTCAATCTCCTCCTGCTCCTTCATTTCCAGCTCTCTGATCTCATTATTCAGCTTCACCACAGAATTGGGCTCCATAAAGAGCGTGGAGCCGGTAGCAGACTGGTCATGGAGCATCCCCGGAAAGGAACTGCGGTATTCTGCCTTCACCGGGAGACAATACCTCCCATTCCTCATGGTGATAATGCCGTCCTGCAGCATGTTCCGCTTGGCATTCACCACCTGGTTCAACTGATCGTGGATGCGCCCCGCCGCCCCCTTCAGGCTCTTCCTGACACGGGCAAGCCCCGGGCTGGCATCGTCCGCCATCTCCCCCTCTGCCACGATGCATCGCCGAATCTCATTCATCAGGGGAGACAGCGGCTCCAGCTGCTGGTAGTATCCATTGAGGGAATCCCCTGTCTCTTCCTCCTCATTCAAACTCTTGCGGAAAAATGCCTTCACGCTCCCCGCCGCATTCAGCAGCCTAGACACGTCAAGGAGTTCCCCCATGCCCAAAATGCCGCCGATTTCCAAACGTTTCAAACTCTCCCGCACATCCTTCACTCCCCGAAAGGACACGCCCCCCTGAGTGAGCACATGGGTCAGCGCATCCGAGGTCTCCCTCTGGGCACGACCAATCTCCTCCCGATCCGTCATGGGAAAAAGTTCCGCGCAATACCGCTTCCCCAGAGGGGAGTCCGCACGCTCCTCTAACAGATGGATGATTTTATCAAACTCAACCGTTCCTATTACTTTCTCGTTCATAATTCACCTCAATTGTCACATTCCGCAGTCATTCCCAGAAAAAGTTCAGAATCATACCTCCTGCACATAAGATTCTATTATCCAGAAATCGGCTGCGAATAGCAACCCTCATTTCTTTATTATTGCATCCTTATTTTTTCTATGAAAAGAAAAATGGTACTCAATTTGCCATCACAGAAATCAAGTACCGTTCTTTTTCATTATTGCTACTTTCACATGAAATGCTACCATTCACGGACAATTTTAAAAAGTACCAGAATCTTATGTACAAGCATAACAATTCTGCAATTTTTAAAACCGCTGTGAATCATATCACTTTGTAATCACACCTAGTGCCAAGAATATTGGCAACTGTATACTGATAGTCATCAATACTCTTTTCCATGGCAAATGCCTCCTCGATGTCCACATCATACACGCTTCCATTCTTGTAGCCCACCAAGCGGTTCTTCTTGCCCTGATCGATAATATCCACCGCATAGGAACCCATGACGGAAGCACACACGCGGTCTCTTGCAGTAGGGCTTCCCCCCCGCTGCATATGGCCCAGAATAGATGCTCTGGTCTCAATGCCGGTAGCCTCCTCGATGCGCTTTGCCAGCCCATAGGAATGGCCGATGCCCTCCGCATTGATAATGACCTGATGGGTCATGCCGGTAGCACGGTTTTTCTTGATTTCTTCTATTATTTTTTCCCAATCATTGTTATATTTCTCTGGAAGGAGAATCTGCTCTGCGCCATTGGCAATGCCGCACCACAGTGCAATATATCCGGAAGAACGCCCCATCACCTCGATGACGCTGCACCGCTCATGGGAATTGGAAGTCTCCCTAATCTTGTCAATGGCCTCCATTGCCGTATTGACAGCCGTGTCAAAGCCAATGGTATATTCCGTGTATGCAATATCCAAATCAATGGTTCCCGGAATGCCGATGACATTCACCCCATACTTGGACAAATCCTTGGCTCCCTTAAAAGAACCATCTCCGCCGATGACCACCAAACTGTCAATCCCCAGCTCCTTGCAGATTGCCGCCGCCTTCCGCTTGCCCTCGTCCTCCCCGAACTCTGCGCTTCTGGCAGTGAAGAGAAACGTGCCGCCATGCTGCAATTTCTCAGATACGTCCCGAAATGTCATCAAATCAATCTCTTTATTCAATATGCCATTGTAACCCCTCTTGACACCGTAAACCTCATATCCCTTGGCGATACCCGTGCGCACCACGGCGCGTACGGCCGCATTCATGCCCGGCGCATCTCCCCCACTGGTCAATACTGCGATTTTGCCTTTGCAATCAATCATAATCATCCTCCATTCTCACTCATCCTGCAAGTTTTAGCAAAAGCAAAAAACTTGCCTTCTCCGATCTCTGTCCCATTCTAAAATGACATGACGCTGAAAGCGGCATTGACGCCTCAAAGCGGCATTGACGCCTCAAAGCGGCATTGACGCCTCAAAGCGGCATTGATGCCTTTCAGCGACACCACCATATGTAAAACAAGCCTTTGGTTTGTTAAGCCTTTGGTTTGTTGTTGTCGATTGCTTCGTGCTTTGCACTTTCGCAATCGCCACCGTGCGTAGCAATATGCGAGCATCCATATCATCATCGTTTTGATGCAATGTTTATATTTTAGTATTTATTCTGGATTTTTTCAATAGTTTTTCACATTTTTCCCAAAATTGTTATTATTGTTGTTACTATTCACAGCCGACTATATTCGAGAATTTTTGGCATGTTTCATGCCAA
>CASGVX010000325.1 GCA_949346185.1 uncultured Lachnospiraceae bacterium | reverse complement strand
CCAAAGCAGATATCGGTCTTAAACTGACAGCTGGCAAAGGAACGGGGCCTGCTCTGCCGCCTCCGGCACTCCCACCCTTCGCTGCTAAAACCAATAAATTATCCATTACTTGTGATCCTCCTCTAACTGTTCTGCTTTTTTCTTCTTATATTCCTGAAAACACCCTTTTTCAATGGCGTCCCGGATTTCCTCCATCATTGTATTATAAAAATATAGGTTATGGGTTACCATCAGACGAAGCCCCAGCATTTCCTTTGCCTTCAAAAGATGCCTGATATATGCCCGACTATAATGCCTGCACACCGGGCAGTCGCAAGTCTCATCCAACGGCCTGTCATCCAGTTCGTATCTGGCATTCTGCAGATTCATCTTCCCGTGGTTCGTATAGGCGTGGCCATGCCTTCCATTTCTAGCGGGATACACGCAGTCAAAGAAATCCACGCCCCGCTCCACCCCCTCCAGAATGTTCATGGGAGTTCCCACTCCCATCAGGTAGGTGGGCTTATCCTCCGGCAGATAGGGCACGGTCTCCTCTATAATGCGGTACATCTCCTCATGGCTCTCTCCCACGGCCAGCCCCCCCAGAGCATACCCATCCAGATCCATCTCCCGGATGCGCTTGGCGTGCTCGATGCGAATATCCTCAAATGTCCCCCCCTGATTTATGCCAAAAAGCATCTGCCGGGGGTTAATGGTATCCTCCAGCCCATTGAGCCTGTCCATCTCCCTCTTGCACCTCTCCAGCCAGCGGGTGGTCCGATCTACGGAATCCTGCATATATTTTCTAGTGGCGGGATGGGGCGGGCACTCGTCAAATGCCATGGCAATCGTAGATGCGATGCGGGATTGTATCTGCATGCTCTCCTCCGGGCCCATGAATATCTTCCTGCCATCCACATGGGAGTTGAAATAGACGCCCTCCTCCTTAATCTTGCGGAGCTTGGACAGGGAAAATACTTGAAATCCACCGGAATCCGTCAATACCGGCTTGTCCCAGGCCATAAACCGCCGAATGCCGCCCATCTTTGCCACCACGTCATCTCCGGGCCTGACATGGAGATGGTAGGTATTGCACAGCACCACCTGGGTCTTCATATCTTGAAGATCACGGGTGGACACCGCCCCCTTCATGGCTCCCACAGTCCCCACGTTCATAAATACCGGGGTCTGAATCGTGCCATGCACCGTCTGCATTTCCCCCCGCTTGGCATTTCCATCTTTACAAATGATCCGATACATGCTCTGCCTCCATATCAGCGACTAAAATAATCCACCAAAAGCTTGACTGCAAAAATAACCACCAGTATGGGCAGGAGATACATGATTACCGCTCCCACCAGTGCCAGCAGCGTTCCCAGCACCAGCAAAATCAACAGGCATGCGCCGCCAAATATCACGCCCCTCTTGATGCGTTCCTTCTTTTCAGCATATCCTTCATTCTCCCCACCGCCATATCCAGAAGAATGGGACTGGCTGTACTCGCTTCTGGCCTGCTCCTCGTAGTAATCTGCCATGGGACCTTTGGAAGCCTTATACGCCTGAATAATCGTCCTAGCGATGAGCCTGGGGTCACCTAATTCCTCAATCACTTTTTTCTCCGATATCTCCGCCTCCTCGAAATAATTCCTATAAAAAGCGATATTCTCTTCTACATCCGCATTTGGAATATGCCCTTCCAGGCTCTCCCGAAGTATCGCAAGAAATTCAACTCTATCCATGGGTTCCTCCGTTACCACTACATTATGAGCAGCTTCCATTTCAGACTCTTGACAGCATAGACAATGTTGCCATCCACAGCAACAACTCATTAGTTAAATAGGGCACCGCCTGCGCTGGTGCCCTAGCATAGAATGCATATACTGCTTATGCCTTGCCTACAGAGCCGAAAAGCTCCATTTTCTCTTTCACCGTTGCCTTAATCGCCTCTGCGCCGGGAGCGAGAAGCTTGCGGGGGTCGAATCCCTTGCCCTGCAGATCCTTTCCCTCTTCAATATACTTGCGGGTAGCCTCCTGAAAAGAAAGCTGGCACTCCGTATTGACGTTAATCTTTGCCACGCCCAAGGAGATTGCCTTTTTAATCATATCCTCGGGAATGCCTGTTCCTCCGTGAAGAACCAGCGGCATGTCCCCTGTCTTTGCCTGAATGGCATCCAGCGTCTCAAAACTCAGGCCAGCCCAGTTCTCCGGATACTTGCCATGAATATTTCCGATGCCTGCTGCCAGCATGGTGACGCCTAAGTCAGCTACAGCCTTGCACTCCTCCGGATCTGCG
This sequence comes from uncultured Lachnospiraceae bacterium, assembly GCA_949346185.1. Classification (GTDB taxonomy): domain Bacteria; phylum Bacillota; class Clostridia; order Lachnospirales; family Lachnospiraceae; genus Butyribacter. The sequence continues at coordinate 625 of CASGVX010000325.1, read as the reverse complement.
CATTCTCCGGCTCCCACAACGCCATCTTCCTCCCCGCCGATGGAGCCAACCTCTGCCTCCAAGGAAAGTCCCAATACGCCACAGGCATTCACCAGTTCCGTCGTCTTTGCAATATTCTCCTCGATCGGAAGATGGGAACCATCGAACATAATGGAAGAGAACCCTGCATTGATGCAAGCCTTCGCACCTTCGTAAGAGCCATGATCCAAATGAAGCGCCACGGGAACGGTGATATTCATCTCCTCCATCATTCCCTTTACCATGCCAACAATGGTCTTGTAGCCGCACATATACTTCCCTGCGCCCTCAGACACGCCCAGAATCACTGGCGACTGGAGTTCCTGCGCCGTCTGCAAGATAGACTTCGTCCACTCCAGATTGTTGATATTGAACTGACCTACGGCATATTTGCCTGCTTTTGCCTTTGTAAGCATTTCTTTTGCTGAAACTAACATCATCCATAACCTCCATCTTTTGATTTTCTATCATCACTAATCATTGCCTATTATATACCATTTTTTGTAAAAAGAAAACACAAAATCGTATTTTTTCATGATAAACCATCTCCATTGTTACTATTCACAGACATTTCTAGAAAAAGAACAGAATCGTTGTGCTTGCACAT
>CASGVX010000324.1 GCA_949346185.1 uncultured Lachnospiraceae bacterium | reverse complement strand
ACTGCACTTCCTTTAATTCAACAGGAAGAGCACCAATTCTAATCATGGATGCCACCGCTTCCGCCTCGTCAAATGTCTTGAACCCGCCGGAAATCACTGCCTCGCCGTTAGAGATTTCCGCCTGCACCCTGGGATCGGAAAGAATCTTCCCATCATATACAATATAAATAATCTTATTGTCCGGATATGCCGCCGCAGTTGCATCAGCAAACTTCTTCGTTCCCTTCGGCTTGAACTTCAAAGAGACGACGTACTCCTTATTCTTCACCGCTTCGTCCTGCTGAACCGTGCCATCAGCACTTTTCACATCCTTACCGGTACAAATTGTTTTCTCATACTTGGGGATTGTTTTCTTTTCATCTTCAAAAGACATATCATCCTGCGCAACGAAATCTAACGAACCTTCCTTACCTAGAGACTGCAAAACCTTTTCCGCATTGGAGACGCCGGGAATATCAATGCTAATCCTTCCACCCTCTCCTATGACTACGGAAGATTCCGTACTGTAAACCTCCGCTCGCTTCTGCATCATATTTCTCGTATCTTCCATATCTTTTTTGGACGGGGTTTCTCCCACCGCCTGATACGTGATGCTCACACCGCCGGCCAAATCCAGACCCAGCTTGATATTTTGAGCGCTGCCCTTATGGTGCTTCGTGAACCCGATGCATGTGGTAAAGGTACATAAACCAATCACCGCAGCAATGACGAGCAACTGCAGTATGCCTTTCCTCTTGTCCTTCATGTGTCTTTTCTCCTTCTAGATTTTCACTACGATTTCGCAATTCTTCGACAAAACCAAAAAATTACACTAATCTATATTATATCACAATTCCATATGCTTGGCAAGTCCCTTCTGCCCCTTGACCCGCCGGGCCATCACTGCCCCACGGTAATATTGGCTCCCTTTTTCTTTTCCTCCTGCTCCAAGGCAGTGCCAAAAATAAACCTGTGCATCTTCTCCACGTTCCTGTCCATGGGGCTTGCGAGAATCACGGACATCTTTCGCACCCGGGTAATCTTATAGCAGCCATCGATGGGCACATTCAAAGTTCTCAACTTATTATTCTTATCCCGCACCGCCACGCCGGCAGCCAGATAATTAACAATTTGCTCCTTTTTGAGATTGGTGGTAAGAAGGGGCAGAATCTTTGGAATCATGGCCACCAGATCCAGCGTGGACTTCTTCATCATCTTCTCATAAATGGCCCCCATCACCGTGCGATGCCTGAGAGTTCTGGCAAAATCCCCATACTGGCCATCCTTGCTCACATAGCGTACTCTGGCATAGCCCAGAGCTTGATTTCCATTCATATGATTCGCCCCCACGTGCAGATTGTGGTAAGCCCGGTTTGAAATATAGTTGGTGCGGTTCAGATAACTCACTTCCTCCTCGGAAAGCTTGATGTCCACTCCCCCGATGGCATCAATAATCTTCTGGAAGGAACTGAAATTCACCAGCACGTACCCATCCACCTGAATCCCGAAATTCTCCTTGATGGTGGCCACTAGAGTCTTCATACCTCCGTTGTGGTAGGCGGCATTGATTTTATTATCTTGAAATCCCGGTATCTTCACATAAGTGTCCCGCATAATAGAGGTAAGGCAAAGATTATTGTCTTTTTGGTTGATGGTGGCTATCATGATGCTGTCAGTCCTGCCCCGGTCATCATGGATGGCCTCCTCGCCGCACACCAAAATATTGATCACATCGGAAGACTCCTTCGCCTGCACGGCGCTGTCAAGCTGAATGGCGGAGGGGTCGATGGGCTTTAAGCCTCCGGCGCTCTCATCCTCATCAAAGATTTCTTCACCCCGCTCCACTTCCTCCTCTCCCGTTTCAATATTCATCTGATGATAGTAATAATTGAAGATGCCATATCCTCCGGCACACAGAACCACCAATACCGATAGCACGCCGGCAAGTATCTTTCCCCAAAGGGGAATCCTTTGAATCCTTTCTCTCATAATGCCCCCATTCTATCCTTCTCTACTGGAATTTTACAGCAGGTTGCCGGGTGCCAGCGAAACTCCCCCACCGAATCCCATGGTAGCAATCCATAAAAATGTTGATCATCCTGCTTTTATTGTTACCCGTTTCCCAAAACTAATTCTTAAAGCTGTGAATCGGTGCGGGAATCCTTCCCCCCCGGTTGACAAATCCACTGCAGTCAAATTCATTCACCGGCATAATCGGCGCATAGCCAAGCAAGCCGCCAAACTCCACCATGTCTCCCACGTCCATCCCAATCACGGGAATCAGACGCACCGCAGTGGTTTTTTGGTTCACCATGCCAATTGCCATCTCGTCTGCCACAATCCCGGCGATTGTTTCCGGCTTCGTATCCCCCGGCACTGCCACCATGTCAAGCCCCACAGAGCAGACGCAGGTCATCGCCTCCAGTTTCTCCAAGGTCAACGCCCCATCCAGCACCGCATTGATCATGCCCTGATCCTCGCTCACCGGAATGAACGCACCGCTCAGGCCGCCCACATAGGAGGATGCCATAACGCCTCCCTTCTTCACCTGATCATTGAGAAGTGCCAAGGCCGCCGTGGTACCCGGCGCTCCAGCCCGCTCCAGCCCCATCTCTTCAAAGATGTCCGCAATGCTGTCCCCAATCGCCGGGGTGGGTGCCAATGACAAATCTATGATGCCAAAGGGTATCCCTAATCGCTTAGAAGCCTCTCTGGCCACCAACTGCCCCACTCTGGTAATCTTAAATGCTGTCTTCTTCACCTTCTCGCAAAGGGTACCAAAATCTTTCCCCCGAACAGATTCCAGCGCCTTGCGCATCACCCCCGGCCCACTGACGCCCACATTGATAATCTCGTCCGCCTCCGTCACGCCGTGAAAAGCCCCCGCCATAAAGGGATTGTCATCCGGCGCGTTGCAGAAT
>CASGVX010000323.1 GCA_949346185.1 uncultured Lachnospiraceae bacterium | reverse complement strand
TCCCCTGCAAGAATTACTTCGTAATTCTTGTTGGCATACCACCACATTGTGAGCACTTTCCTATACAGTAAAAAAGAGGAAGAGTCTTTCTAAAGGCAGCGCAGAACGCTGCCCAAGAAAGACTATATCGCTGAACATTTTCTTTCATTCATATCGAAACATGATATCCCCCATTTTCAAAAAGGAACAGGTACAAATCCTGCAGATTCCCCTCCACGGGCACCGCATCCTCTCTGGGCTTTTTCCCAGACAGCAGCCTCACTTCCACCCGTTTTCCCTTCACTTTCGTATTGGAAATCCGATACCTCTTCTTCAGGCTCCGCATCTCCTCCCCGGCATCGCATTCCATCGCCCACACCTTCCCCTGAATGGTCTGCAGCAGCTTCTCCGGAGATGCCTGGGCCTTCACCGTGCCATCCTTCAAAATCAGAATCTCATTTCCAATATCCTCGATATCCGAGACAATATGAGTAGCAAAAATCACAATCCTGTCGCTAGCATACTCGCTGACAAACTGCTTGAAATTCATGCGCTCTTCCACGTCCAGCCCCACCGTAGGCTCATCCAGAACCAGCAGTTTCGGGCGGTTTAAGATGGCCTGGGCAATCCCCAGCCTCTGCTTCATCCCGCCAGAAAAATTCTTGATTTTCTTCTTGCCCGTATCCCTCAGGTTCACCATCTCCAGCACCTCGCCAATGCGCTTTTTCCTCTCCTGCTCGCTGATTCCCTTCACGATGGCCATATATTTCAGAAACTCCCAAGCAGTAAATTCGGGATAATAGCCCACCTTCTGGGGCACATACCCTAGGATATCCCGGTAATCCTCCCCCAGCTGGGAGACGGGCTTCCCATCATACAGCACCTTTCCCGACGTGGGCGGCTCAATATCGCAAATCGCCCGAAGCATGGTGGACTTGCCAGCCCCATTGGGTCCCAGCAGACCGTAGACCCCCTTCCCCATCCGGCAATTCACACTGTCCAGCACCTTCTTATCGTACACTTTCGTCAAATTCTGCAATTCCAAACTCATGTTTACCTCCGTTTCTCAAATCAGCAGATTGCCTGTTACGATTCCAATCAGGATTCCTTTTACATCTGTCGCCTTCTCTACCATTCGTAATAACAGCAGACGCTAAGACGCATTACTATTCACGGCAACTAAGACGCATCATACCTCTGACGCTTTGCCAGCACGGAAAAAAGAAGGATTCCTCCCAATGCCAATACCCCAGAATACGCCATCTCAGCAATGGTGATCCACTGCAGTTTCACGCCGCACACCATGACAGGCATCTGCTTGGCCAGATTCATGGTATCTAACACATTGACCGGCGTCATGGCGGTGATTCGATTGGCAATCTCATTCTCATTCAGAGAGATGGACATAAAATCAGGGCGCAGCAGAAACAGCAACCCCAGAGTAATACACATGGCCGTCATAGGACTTTTGGCCAGGAAGGAGACAATCAGCGTCAGCACTAGGATGGCATTGATTACGATAAATGTTAGGAATATGGTGTGGAAAAACAACTCCCCATAATTCATCTCCAACTGGCTCTGCCGAAGCCAAGGCGTCATCTGGATGCTGGTATCCGCACCTATTCCCCGATACAGCATCAATGATACAGCACCGGGAAAGACCAGGGCAAACAGATAGAGCCCATTCGTCACCAGAAACGCCCCCGCCACCTTCGCCCGTACGCATCGCTGCCTCCCCCTCTTGGCACAGAGAAGGATTTCCTGCATTCCGCATTCTCTCTCATAGGTAAATAGCGAAGAGAAGGCTACAGCAATAAAGATGAGAACAAATTTGATAAACCCGGGCAACTCGTCCAGAAAAAAAGTCCAGCCCTCGAAATCCCCAAACTGAATGGGAAAATGTACGCCAGGAAAGACCCTATCCACCCAAAGGACTTCCCCATCTTCATCCAGAAATTGTTCCATATATTCAAATGACCAACCACTTTCAGATACCCAGCCAACATTCCTTTTAGCAAACCTTTCAGAATCCTCAAAGAAATCCTCCAGCCTTTTTTCCGTTAGTTCTCCCTTATGCTTTTCAAACAGTGCCATTTGTTCCTGCAATTTCTGAAAACGCTCCCCAGAGAAATATCCCAATTTATAATAACATTGGGATACTCCAATCAGAATCATAATCCCCAAAAACACCACCCACACCAGCCTTCTCTTAAATAATTTGCGCAGTTCCTCACGCAACATATTTCTGCCCCCCTTTTTGTATTTGATAAAGGAATATCCCTCCCCCCACCAGCAGTCCGGAATACATCACCTCTGCCACCGTGATCCATTGCAGCTTCACGCCCCTAACGGTGACGGGCATCTGCTTCGCTAGGTTCAAGGTATCCACCACATTTACCGGGGTCAGGGCTGTCAGTTTTTTCAGACCATCAATGGGCATATAGCCCGACACCAAGTCAGGACGAAATAGATAGAGCACGCCCAAGGTGACGCACAGAGCCGTCATAGGGCTCCTCGCTAGGAAAGCTGCCGTCAATGCAATCAGAAGAACCACGTTGACCGCCAGAAAGGACAGGAATACCGTATGCAAATACAGCGTCCCATAATCCATCTCCAGCTGACTGTCCCGAAGCCAGGGCGTCATCTGGATGCTGGTGCCCAAGCCATTTCCCTTGTATAGAAGGAAAGCAATCATGCTGGGCAGAAGCACCACCGCCCCACACAGGGCATTGGTCACTAGAAATGCCCCTGCCACTTTCGCCCGCACGCATTCCCGTCTCCCTTTCTTGGCACAAAAAAGCGTCTCCTGCATCCCGCACTCCCTCTCGTAGGCAAATAGGGCAGAGAACGCCACGGCAATAAAGATAGGAAGATATTTCACATATCGGGGCAGTTGGTCAAGAAAGAGCGCCCAGCCCTCAAAATATCCGAACTCT
>CASGVX010000322.1 GCA_949346185.1 uncultured Lachnospiraceae bacterium | reverse complement strand
TCCCGCCGGAGGATTTACCCCCGATATGCTGAACTTTGGCCAGAGCGCTGATCGAAAGTACGCACGCCCGTCTTGGTGGAAAAGAAATTGGTATCCACCATAATTCCCGCATACATAGCCTCCGCCTCCGCCGGCTGCAGACGCACGCCATTTCCTATATATTGGGAAATCTCCGCCACCATCTCGCAGGAGGAGGAAGCGTATGGCTCTATATAGAAAAGCACCGCCTTGCTGATAGCATCCCCCGCCTGCCTGTGATGGTCGATGACCACCACGGATTTCGCCTGGTCAATCAAATCCGGGCAGTCCGTGTAATCCCCCTTATTCACATCCACAATAACCAAGAGGGTATTCTCATCCACAATCTCTCTGGCCTCGTCTCCGGTAATCACCACATCCCCTGCATTCTGCCCCTTCTCAAACCTTTCCATCATAGGCGCCACCGAGGTGGTCACCTCATTAAACACAATGTTAGTCTTTCGCTCCAGCGCTTTGGCAATGCAGTAAATCCCCACGCAGGCGCCGAAGGAATCCGCATCACCGATGGAATGCCCCATGACGACCACCCGCTCGTTTCCCTCGATCAATTCCTGCAGCACGTGAGCTTTCACCCTAGCCTTGACTCTGGTATTCCTGTCAATCTCCACGCGCTTTCCACCGAAAAATTCCTCCTTGTCCCCGCTCTTGACCACCGCCTGGTCTCCTCCTCGCCCCAAGGCAAGATCCATGGCTTTCCTGGCAAATTCATACCTTTCTATGAAAGTCTTGCTCCCCACGCCCACGCCAATGCTGATGGTAGCATTCTGATCATTTCCCAGATTGATATCCCTGATTTCCTCTAAAATCGAAAACCTTCGGTTTTTCAATTCCTCCAGCTTCTTCTCCTTAAAGACAAAGAAAAACTTATCCTTCTCCATCTTTTTGGAAATGGCATCCATCTCCTGCATATACTTATTGACCTTCCTGTCTATCAAGGCCATGGTCAGGGACTGCCTGTTCTCCTCAATGCTGTCTAGCAGTTCGTCATAGTTGTCGATGTACAGCAGCCCCACCAGCATGTTCTCATCCTGAAGAACCTGCTTCAAGTCTACGATTTCCGTCTCCTCATACAGGCACAGGGCAATCATCTTCTTATTCTCCACCATCTGGTCAAATTCCAGCTTGTCATCCACCACGCCCACGCCGGAATCCACCACCAGCCTCATCACAGCCTTAAAATACCGCTCTCCTGCCTGCACATGGACGAACTTCTCATCAGAAGTCTTGGGGAGCTTATCATAAGTCAGTTCCGGGAAAACATTAGAAATATTCCTCCTAGCCGCCTTTTTATTTCCAATCACATTCAGAAAATGATCGTTCCCCCAGAGAAGCTGCCCCTCCTCGTTGAGAACGGCATATGCAAGGTCCAATTCCTTCATGACGGTCAGCTGCATCTGCCCATAGTTGGCGGCAAATCCCACCAAATCCTGATGAAGCCTTTTCCTGCCGCCAAGATTGATGGCAGCCGTAATCATAACATACAGCAGCCAGCAGAACCACGCCAGCATGCCCGCTTCCCGATCCAAATAAAATATGCGGCAGCTCATCAGCAAAAAAAATACTGCAAAGATAATCGGCCAGCCCAGATTCAGCCGCATAGCCCCCCTAACTTTCATTCCTCTGTTCATATCTATCTCCATCCTTAAATGCCATGATACCGGGGACAAAAGATATTTTGATCCCCCCATGATGCTGCGGATTGCTTCGCTGCCTTGCAGTTCTCCCAATCCTGCACCATTCTATCCGCCCATAATAATCCTAATTTTATGATTATAGCATTATTGGACAGTAAAGTCAAAAAAAGGGAATGCCAGCGCATTCCCCTTGCCTATGTCAAGATTATTCGCAGCCAGCGAGAGAAAATCCCCGTCACCTGCCGTTCTCTCAGCACAAGACCATCCACTCATCCAGTACGGCCTCGCACGCCTCGGTATCAATATCCTCCACTGCATCCCGAAGCCTCTCCCAAACCATCCGTCTTGCCTGTGAAGGAGGTGACCCATGCGCTGCTTTTGGCGGCTAACTGTTATGCGAGGGAACAGCTAAAGAAGGAGATGGAACAGCTGGGCGTGGCTATCCAGATTTTATCGGTATGTTGCTAGTCCCCCAAAATATTTTTCAGCACGCCTGACAGCCGCTCCATATTGATGGGCTTCAGAAGATACCCCTGGGGATTCAGAGCCAGAACCTCCTGGATGCGCTCCTTCTCCGTCATGCCAGTCAAAAATACCACCGGCAGGTCTTTCGTCTTCTCGTTGCTTCTCAGTTTCTGCAGCACTTGGGCACCATTTTCCTCCGGCATCTCGTAATCCAGCAGAATCAAATCCGTCTCCTTCTTTTCCAAGAATTTCAATGCCACCTTTCCATTGATGGCGGTGGCCACATGGTACTGTGCCCCCAGATAGCCCTTCACCAATTTCAACACCGTGCTGTCATCATCCACGATGAGGACGTGCTTCTTCCGAATCTCCTTTTCCTTCACCTCGTCTGCCAGCTTGTCAATGAATGCCAGCGTATCCAGAAGCTCCTTCTCGCTCTTCTCTGCCTTCTCCCTGGCCTCCGTCTCTGTCTCTATTCCAGCCTCCCTCTCCAGCTTCTCGATTCTCTTTCTCTCCCTTTCCTTCTCTGCCGCGCGCTGTCTGAGGTAATCAGATATCTTTTCCTCCAGCTTCGCCGTGGTAATTGGCTTTCGCACCGTAAGGTCTGCCGCCATGGGAAGGGTTTTCCCGAACAGATTGCAGGCGTCATCCTCCCCCACGATAATCAGGGGCACCCCGTCGGCTGACAGTCTCTGCACTACCCCCCGAAGTCCGCTAATCTCTTGCTTCCCCTCCCTGTTCAGGCAGAATACCAGTGCATCCGGATGAAAATATTTCAAGTGA
>CASGVX010000321.1 GCA_949346185.1 uncultured Lachnospiraceae bacterium | reverse complement strand
GCCAGCCTGCGAAAATCATCCTCTCCCTGGCAATCCCATTTCTGCAAGCCGGAATATAGCCTGAGCACGGCCTCGGATACGGCATCCTCTGCCTGCTCCCTATTCTGCAGCCGCTCATACGCCACATAGTACATCAGGCGTACATTGCCCCGATACCACTGCTCAAATTCCACCTTTGTCATCGTTTGCCTCCATCCTGCTCTGGATGCTATGTTGTAAGCGCTTACCGAATCAAAAGTCTTGCCTCCCCCATCATAAAACCGTCATGGAAAGGGCAATCCATTTGTTGTTATTCATAATAACATCTATTGATTTATTATTGATGCATCTATATATCATCGTATAAGAATAGAATTTACTACAGAAAAATGTTGCCAATTTATGTTAATGATAACAATATTATCATGTTATTGTCTTCCCGCTTTTTAGAATTAATTCACAGGGATTCTTACGGCGCATGAACGCACCAAAACAGAACCTTTCCATTCAGAATCTGACCATCATCTCTGATTAATAATTTCAAAAAAATTACTCGTCAATAAGAGCCCTAATGGCATTAAGTATTTTTTTCTGTTCGCAACTTGGCAGTTTGGATAATGTTTCAGAAAGTTGATTTGCCACTCCTAAAACGGAACGATTTACTATCCCAACCAATAACTCGTCTGCAGAAACATCCAATGCATTTGCGATTGCTACGAATGTATCAAGTTTCGGGACTTTCACGCCACGCTCAATAACACTGATATGCGTAGGACTTATTTCTGCTAAATCAGCTAATTCCTCCTGCGTTAGATTTAACTTCTCTCTCATTGCCTTTATTCGGCATCCGATTGTTCTCAGATTCATATACATTCCTCCTATAGAACTATTTCTTCTTCTAAAGATAGTATAGGAGTATTGAAGAGAACAATACAGAATCCATAAAACTAGAAATAGTTCTATGGAGCTAGTATAAAATAAAAAAATTAAGATTTAGCATGTCTACTCAATAAAATATTTGCGCGTTCTTCACAGGATAATTCCTGATTAGTGATAATACTATATAATTCAACATCCCATTCCGTGTTCGCAGGCAGATATGGTTTTGCATTACGATATATTACATCGTATATGTTGCCTAATTTTGCAAAATCACCATCTGCATATCCGTATCCCGTTAATTCTTGCAGCACGCTATTAAGCCTAATCAAATGATCTTCTGCTTCAATAAGTTGTGCCATATCTTGTTTATTCATTATTAAAACCTCCATATAATTTAATAGAACAATTATTAGTTCTTAAGAACTATATTAGCATAAACACAATACTAATGCAAGATTAAACAAAATAATTATCTAACAGGAAAGCATGCTTTTGATTTTTATTACTGTGGAAGTTAAATATCGCAAGATTTTGCAAAGTGTAAATTTTCGGATATTTCTGCGAAAAAACATAAGTGTAGTGGTGCTGCATCAAGACTTTTGACAGAATGTGGCCGGAAATTTAGACGAGTAATAATTGCGAAATTTAACCGCCGAAGTAATATTATAAAAGAATGAACTATAAAAAATTATTTTTTTACAAGGATTCTTACGATATCTATGATTTTTTTCTGGTCATCCACCGGCATACTAGCCATCATTTCTGTTAGTTGGTTTGTTGCACTTAAAACAGAATGATCCACCACATCAACCAGCAGTTCATCCGCAGAAATACCAAGGGAATTTGCTATAGAAACAAATGTATCCAGTTTCGGGACTTTCACGCCACGTTCTATAACGCTCAAATGAGTGGTGCTGATATTTGCCATAGCCGCTAAATTTTCCTGAGTAAAATGTTTTCTTTCCCTTGCAAACTTGATTCTTTCTCCCACTGCCTTTTGATTCATTGAATACCTCCTTTTGAACTATTTATTGTTCTATAGCTAGTATATTGGGAAAGAAAAGCATTATAAAGAATCTATAGCACTATATCAAATTCTATAGAATGAGTCCATCAAAATTATATCAAATAATAACTCTTAGTTCTGCAACGCTATTACCTTCATCTAGCAGACAGTTGCCGTTCATTATAACATCGGACTTTGTAATTCTTGGATAATTGTGGTAGAATAACGCAATAGCGCAACAAACCTTTCATTCTGCAAAGAAAGCAAAGCAGGGAGGAATACACATGATTTTACAATGCAGCCACATTCACAAGGCATTTCTGACAGATGTCATCCTGTCAGACGTGTCCTTTCACATAAACGAGGGGGAGAAGGCCGCCATCGTGGGCATCAATGGCTCCGGCAAGTCCACCCTGATTAAGATTATTGCCGGAAGCCTATCCGCAGACGAGGGAGAGGTCATTCTAAGCAAGGATACCACCTTGGGGTATCTGGCACAGAACCAAGAATATGACTCCCACCGGACCATTTGGGAGGAAATGCAGGATGCCAAGCCGGAAATCCCTGCACTGGAACAGGAAATCGCAGACCTCTCCGCCAAGATGGACGTGCTGGAGGGAGACGCCCTGAATCAATGCATCCGGCGATTTGACGCAGCACAGCAGCGTTTCACCAATCTCAATGGATATGCCTATCAGAGCGAGCTCACCGGCGTGCTAAAGGGACTGGGATTTTCCCAAGAGGATTTTCAAAAGCCCATCCATACCCTATCCGGCGGGGAGAAGACTAGGGTTGCTCTGGCAAAGATGCTCCTGTCTGCCCCGGACTTGATCATCTTGGACGAGCCCACCAACCATCTGGATTTGAACGCCATCCACTGGCTGGAGGGCTACCTCTCCTCCTATCAGGGATCCGTGCTGATCGTGGCCCACGACCGCTATTTCTTGGACAAGATTGCCACCAAGGTCATCGAGCTGCGCCAGAGCAGGGCAACGGTATACCAAGGCAATTACACCCAGTACCAGCAAAAACGGAACGCCATCATAGAAGCCCAGAT
>CASGVX010000320.1 GCA_949346185.1 uncultured Lachnospiraceae bacterium | reverse complement strand
AAGATCAAGTTGCCACTGATGATAAAAAGACTGATCAAGCCGGCTCCAGGCATCCTTCAACCCTAGGGAATAGCGCTCCGCAATAAAGCCGGCGATGTATTCTGGGTCATAGGATTTGTTATTTTCCGTGTCGAAGGGTTCGATTTTTCGCAGCATGGAAATGTCGTGGTTGCTGGAGGCGAGAATCAGTTCGTCATTGAAAAATTCCCTGTGTTTGCCAGAGGTGCGATACCAATCCGTGATGGTGTGGGAGTTGCCCTCGTCGTCAACGCTGGTTCTGGTGATTCCGTATTCTCCATGATAGGAGGAATGGGTATCGGAATCAAAGGTCCAGTAGGGCAGGTAAATTCCCTTAAAGTGCTTTGGCTTGGCGCTGTCCTTTGCAAGTTTTGGGCAGAACCATCTTTTCTTGATCCATTTGTGGAACAGGGCAGAGGCTTCCTTGTCGCTGATATGGAAGGGAACTACGCCACCCGGGGACATGGTGTCCTGCTCCGGGGCATCCATCACTTGGTTGGAGCCGCAGAAGGGGCAGACGGCGGCGGTCTGCAGCGCATCGTAAATGGACTCGGCACCGCAGGCCTTGCACAGAACGGTCTTGGTATTCAAGCCCCAATCCTTGCTGGCGGTGTGCTCTGCCTGAAAAAAGTCCAGTTCTTCCGCTCGTTCTGGCTTTTTCTCTTGGTTCTTGATTTCCTCCTCGTAATCGCAGTAGGGACATTTCAGATTCCCGGTGGCGGGGTGGTATGCCATGACGCCGCCGCACTGGGGACATTTTTTATCGGTCTCTTCGTTGGTTTCCGTGATGTTGCTCTGGTTAAAATCTTCCATGGGTATTCTCCTTTTTGGATATCCTGCTGCAGGGTAGTGTCAGATGGGTTTACCGGATATCGTTTTCATCAAAAATGTCTCCGCATTCCGGACAGAACTTGGGAGGATTTTTGGGATCTTCCGGCTGCCACCCGCACTTGTCGCAGCGGTACAGGGGAGCGTCGGCAGGCTTTTTCTTGCCGCATTCCGGGCAGAATTTCCCTTGGTTTACAGCACCGCAGGAGCAGGTCCATCCTGCTGCGGGAGTCGGCTTGGGCGTGCCGCACTCTATGCAGAATTTCCCGGTGTTTTCTTTGCCGCAGGAACAGGTCCAGGCGTTTTGCGCAGGAGGATTGGATGTGTTGGCAGTGGCATTTCCCATCTCGGGCTGGGCGGCTGCAGTCCCCGGATTTAATGTGTTTCCGGCGGCAGCTTGGGGAGCGGCGTTATTTTGCTGTCCCATGGCAAAGAGGGAATTGGCATCCAGCCCTCCTGCAGTATTTGCCATATTCATCCCCGCAAAGGCCATCATGGGCCCGGTGGCGGTGTTGGAGGCAGCGGCTTTCATGGCCTCTGCCTGGGCGCCTGCCAAGGTAGCGGCGGCCATATTGGGATTGCGGAGCACGGCAGTTTTTTGCAGTTCCTTAATCATCTGCTCGTCTTCCTCGGAGGCTTTGAGGGTATTGATGCCGATGGATACGATGCGGATGCCCCGCAGAGCGCTCCACTGCTGGGATAATTCTTGGTTCAAGAGTTTGGCCAGTTCCATGGTGTGGGCAGGGATGGCGCTGTAGCGCACGCCCATGGCAGAAATCTGCGCAAAGGCGGGCTGCAGAGCAGTCATCAGTTCCGCCTTCAGCATGCTTGCAATCTGATCTTTGGTATATTCCTCCGTCACGTTCCCGCATACATTCTTATAGAAGAGGAGGGGGTCGAATATCTGATAAGAGTATTCTCCGTTGCAGCGGATGGAGATATCCACATCCAGACCGATATTGGCATCTACCACCCGGAAGGGGACGGGCTGGGCGGTGCCATAGAGATTGTGCATGATCTCTTTCGTATTGAAGAAATACACCCGCTGATCCTTTCCCGTGTCTCCCCCGAAGGTGAAGCGCTTGCCAATCTGGGAGAAGGTCTTGCCGATGTTCTCTCCCAGATCGCCGTGGAGAAGGCTGGGTTCGGAGGAAGTATCATACATAAATTCTCCCGCTTCCGCACAAAATTCCACCACCTCCCCCTGGTCTACGATGATCATGCACTGCCCCTCGTTGACAGCGATGACAGAGCCGTTGGTAATCAGGTTATCGTTTCCTTTGTTGCCGGAGCCAAATCTGCTGCTGACCCTTTTTTGTCCCTTAGTGACCAGCACGTCTGATTCCAAGGCGTCGCAGTAGAAATACTCTTTCCACTGGTCTGCCGTCACGCCCCTGATTGCCCCTGATATTGCTTTGATTAATCCCATAGTCATCTCCTTGTATCGTGTATATTTATTAACTGCTCATATTATATCTTTTTTCGGGAAAAATGTCCATACATGGCAAAGGATGGGAGAGGCTGGAATGATGTTCCCTGCATTGAAAAATAATATTGACAAGAATATAAAAATAAGCAATAATAAGAATTATTATTAATAATATCAGAGGAGGTATTTTCTATGAGTAATCCATATGCAGGTACAAAGACGGAAAAGAATCTGTGGGAGGCCTTTGCAGGGGAGTCCCAAGCTCGAAATAAGTATACTTATTTCGCATCTGTGGCAAAGAAGGCAGGGTATGAGCAGATTGCCGCCATGTTTTTGAAGACGGCGGATAATGAGAAAGAGCATGCAAAACTTTGGTTCAAGGCGTTGGGCCAGGTGGGAGATACGCCGGCCAATCTGCTCCAGGCAGCGGGGGGAGAGAATGCTGAGTGGACGGATATGTATGAGAGGATGGCAAAGGAGGCAGAGGAGGAGGGTTTTCTGGAGCTGGCAGAACAGTTCCGGGGCGTGGCGGCCATTGAAAAGCTCCATGAGGAAAGATACCGTGCTCTGCTGCACAATATCGAGGCGATGGAAGTCTTTCAGAAAAGTGGCGTGACCATGTGGGAGTGCCGTAATTGCGGACATGTTGT
>CASGVX010000319.1 GCA_949346185.1 uncultured Lachnospiraceae bacterium | reverse complement strand
GCTGCCGCACATCCACGCCGTCCACCAGCACCCGTCCTTGGCTGACATCGTAGAATCTGGGAACGAGGTGCACCAGAGAACTTTTGCCCGAGCCCGTGCCGCCGATAATCCCTATGGTCTGCCCCGGCTCCGCCACTAAGCGTACGCCCTCTATGGAAGGCTCCTTTGCCCCAGCATAGCACAGAGCCGCATCCTCGAAGATTACCTGTCCCTTCGGATACCATGCATCCCCATCGCTCCCCCCAGTATCCGAATACGCTCCGCCAGCCATCCCTGAATCATCTTCGCCATCTGAATAGGCTCCCTCAGCCACACCTGAACCATCCTCGCTATCTGAATAGGCTCCCTCAGCCACACCGCAGCCTCCTTCGCCATCTGAATAGGCTCCTTCAGCCGCACCGAAACCTCCTTCGCCATGGAAATGTCTTGCGTCAGTTTTCTGCGAGGAAAATGCAGGTTCCACCTCCAGTATCCCCCGGATTCTCCCGGCACAGGCAAGGGACTTATTGGTGAGCACGATGGTATTCGCCAGTTTAATCAATTCCACCAGAATCTGGGACAGATAATTGATGAGGGCAAGGGTCTGTCCCTGGGTGAGGGAGCCCGCCTGAATTCGCAGTCCGCTGATCCACAGCAGAGCCACCAGCGCCCCATTTACCATCACGTAAGTCACCGGATTGGTCAGTGCCGAGATTCTTCCCACGAACAGCTGGGCTCTGGCAAGCCTATCATTGTCCTCCCGGTACTCCTGCTCCTCCTCCCCCTCCCGGTGAAAGGCACGAATGACCCGAACTCCAGTGAGATTTTCCCGGGTACTGGAAAGCACCCGATCCAATAATCCCTGGGTCTTTCGATACAAGGGCATGCTGATGCCCATAATGCCAAAGACCACCAATGCCAGCCCAGGGATTGCCACAGTGAAAATAAGCGCCGCCTTCACATCAATAAAAAAAGCCATAATCATCGCCCCAAAGACAATAAAGGGCGAGCGCAGGAACAGGCGCAGAGCCATATTCACCCCGGACTGCATCTGGTTGATATCGCTGGTCATGCGGGTAATCAGCGTGGACGTGCCTATCTGATCAATATCCCCGAAAGACAATGTCTCAATATGGGAAAAAAGGGCGTGGCGCAGTTTCGCCGCAAATCCCACCGCCGCCTTGGCCGCATAATACTGGGCTACCACGGAACAAGCCAGCCCAATCATCGCCAGCAGAATCAGCACCCCGCCATAGCGGAGAATCTGCCCGCCGTCCCTCCCACCGATTCCCCGGTCAATCATCGCTGCCGTCACCAAAGGAACCGTCAAGTCAAAGAGAGATTCCAGCAACTTAAATAAAGGCCCTAAAATACATTCCTTCTTATAATCTTTCATATAAATCAGCAATTTTCTCATCTTCCGATTTTCACCTCATTCTCATCGTATTAAAAATGCTCTGCCGCAGTTATTTGGAAAACATATTCATGTGACAATCTATCCCTTTCTGTATTCAGAGGGCGACATTCCCGTGATCTTCTTAAACTGCTTAGAAAAATGATAGATATTATCATACCCCACTTTTGACGCCACCTCTCCCACAGAATAATTCCGGGACTGCAGCAGGAATTTCGCCTGATTCATCCTCTCGCTGAGCAAATTCTGTTTCGGGCTGACATGAAAAATAGAAGTGTAGATATGACTGAACCTAGATGGGCTCAATCCCAAGAGGTTCGCCATATCATCAATGGTCCATGGCTGATCCAGATGGGACATAATAATGGAGCGGGCCTGGCGAAACTGTTGCTCCTTCGCATGGCAATCCCTCGCCCTCGCAAGTTTCTGGTCAAACAGCCTTGACAAATGCAGCAGCAATTCCCTCATCAAGGCATCCAGCATATAGGCGCTATTTTTATCCTTCATAAATAATTCCTGCTCAATCCGCCGCACCCGGTCATGTACATCCTCCGCATTCTCCACCTGAAAGGGGATATTGAGAGGGAAACTGATCTCCTCCAAAAATGTTTCCATATCCTCTCCGGAAAATTTGACCCAATCATTGGAAAATCCCGAAAACGGATGATAATATCTCTGGGGATGAGCCGGAGCATACAATATTACGGTACCGCTCTCATACAGCCGCTCTTCGCCGTCCAATTCCAAATACACTTCCGACAGAAAAAACAGCAGCCAATAGTGTTCATCTCCCTCCGGCATATTGAGAGAATATCTCTTTTCATTTTTATAATTTATGCCCACATAATCTAGCGTAAACATCACCGTCTCCTTTTCCATCAATATAGCACAAATGCTCCCCCTCGATCCATTGGATATGCGCTAAAAAGTATTATAGCACAAAAAGACAAATTAACAACCTTATATCCTATTTTATTTTCATCCAAAAAAAGCGAAAATATTTATTAGATGCTGCGATTGAACATGATTTCAAGAAAATGCTCGAAACAATGCACTGATACATGGCTTTCGACAATTTTTTGAAATCAGCAAACAAAACACAAGGAGGATTCCTATGGTAAAAATATTTAAGAAGACAATGGCACTCATTCTCGGGCTTGCCGTAACAGCGACGGGCGTACTATTCCCGGCTCCCGGCAATATTCGGACTGCAGAGGCAGCGGATACCGTTTACAATGCGTACACTGCCTTCGAGATTCCTGGCCCTTGGGCGGGACGGGCAGGCTGGTTCGACTCCGAGAAGGGGCTGAACAATGGACAGACCTACAAAATCAAGGAAATCGGCAAATTTAAAAACATCGACTACAATTACCTGACCCAGTACACCGTGTTCAGCGACGACGCAGAGGCACCCGTCCACAATGCGGGCATCAAGGATGTGAAAATGGATAAAAATGGAACGTATACCCTAGAGATGACGGATTTGTCCTCCTTCCCCAAGCTCCCCCACATCAAGGATGAGGAAGCCAAGTGGAACATGCTCTA
>CASGVX010000318.1 GCA_949346185.1 uncultured Lachnospiraceae bacterium | reverse complement strand
GGTGTGCATCAATAAGATTGACCGCCCGGAGGCTCGCCCCGCCGAAGTAGTCGATGAGGTGCTGGAACTCTTTATCGACCTGGATGCCAATGAGGAGCAGCTGGACTGCCCCTTCATCTATGCCTCTGCCAGAGAGGGCGTGGCCTCCTACAGCGATAGCGAGCCGGGAACGGACATGATTCCCCTCTTTGATACCATCCTGGACTACATCCCCGCTCCGGAAGGAGACGCAGAAGCCTCCACCCAAGTGCTGATCAGCACCATCGACTACAATGAATACGTGGGAAGAATTGGCGTGGGCAAGGTGGACAACGGAACCATTCAGGTGAATCAGGACCTTGTCATTGTCAACGCCCACGACAAGGATAAATGCAGCAAAGTAAAAATCAGCAAACTCTACGAATTTGACGGACTACAGAAAGTAGAAGTACAGGAGGCTACCGTGGGAGCCATCGTGGCCATCTCCGGCATCTCGGACATCCACATCGGCGATACCCTGTGCTCCCCGGAAAATCCCATGCCCATCCCCTTCCAGAAGATTTCCGAACCCACCATCTCCATGGACTTCATGGTAAACGACAGCCCTCTGGCGGGCCAGGAAGGGAAGTTCGTCACCTCCCGCCACCTGAGGGAGCGGTTATTCAGCGAGCTCAACTCCGACGTGAGCCTGCGGGTGGAGGAGACAGACAACATGGACAGCTTCAAGGTATCTGGCAGGGGCGAGCTGCATCTATCCGTATTAATCGAGAATATGCGCCGGGAGGGCTATGAATTTGCCGTGAGCAAGGCAGAAGTTCTGTACCGCACCGACGAGCGGGGGAAACGCTTGGAACCCATGGAGCGGGCATTTATCGACGTGCCGGAAGAATTTGCCGGCAGCGTCATCGAGAAACTGAGCAACCGGAAGGGAGAGCTGCAGGGCATGGGATCCATCGGCGGCGGCTTTACCCGGCTGGAATTCGTCATCCCCTCCCGAGGGCTGATTGGCTACCGGGGGGAATTTCTCACGGACACCAAGGGAAACGGCGTACTGAACACCGTCTTCGAGGAATATGGCCCCTACAAGGGAGATATCGCATACAGGAAGCAGGGTTCCCTCATCGCCTTCGAGTCCGGGGAAACCGTGGCCTATGGGCTATTTAACGCCCAGGACCGGGGCACCCTCTTCGTGGGTCCCGGGGAAAAAGTCTACGGCGGCATGGTCATTGGCCAGAACGGAAAGACCGACGACATCGAGCTGAACGTCTGCAAGACCAAGCATTTGACCA
Source organism: uncultured Lachnospiraceae bacterium (assembly GCA_949346185.1). Lineage (GTDB taxonomy): Bacteria > Bacillota > Clostridia > Lachnospirales > Lachnospiraceae > Butyribacter. Next base: position 1,689 of record CASGVX010000318.1, on the reverse strand, counting down.
ACACCCGATCCTCCAGCGCAGATGAGGCGCTAAAACTCACGCCCCCGAAAATTCTCAGCCTGGAGGAGGCGCTGGAGTTTATCGACACGGACGAATTAATAGAAATCACTCCGGAAAATCTGCGCATCCGCAAGAAAATCCTAGATGCCACTCAGCGTTTCCGGGCGAAAAAGAATGGGAATAAATAATGGAATATAAGATATTAGAACGAGATGCAAAACTGGGCAGCCAGACCGCTGCCCGCCTCCTGTCAGAGAGAGAAAGCAGGCTGGAAACGCTGCACATCCGGGATGCCATGGGATACTCCTTGGCATGGTGTCCCGCCACCATTCCCCAAAAGCTGCTGTCTGAAATCAATCAGATGTATCAAAATATCTCCGTGACAGATATCGATACGGACATTTCCGTGGAAAAAGAATCCTTTCACAGCTGCCGCATCGAGGGGGCCGACACTACCATCGACGAACTGAACGAGATTTTCCGAGCCAAGAGGACGGACCGCAAAGGGGACAGGATGATACTGAACACCTACCGAGCGGTAAAATTCCTTAATCTGACAGCAAAGAGAAACGAGGATACTCTGGTGCGACTGTGGGAGATTGTCACCGACGGCGTGTGCGACAACCCAGGGCTTTCGGGAAGCAAATTCCGCACCGGCACTGTGACGGTAGGCACCCACAGCGCGCCGGACGTGGAACTGCTAGATTACTGCATGAAGCAGTTTTTTACCTTTTACCATGGGGAAAACATCCAGTCGCCATACATAAAAGTTGCCATCGTCCATTTCTATTTCGTGTACATGCACCCCTTCTGTGATGGGAATGGGCGGATTGCCAGACTGCTGACCTCAGATTTCCTTATCCGCTCCGGGCTGAACAATTTCAGCGCGCTGACACTGAGCAAGACCATCAACGAGACCTCGCAGGCATACTACATGGCGTTAGAGAACAGCGAAAACTCCCTGCATGATATCACGCCCTTTATCCAGTACATCTTAAAGACTGTCTATGACAACCTCTTTGAAGTCCTGGAAAACCAAAATATCCACATAGTGAATTATGTAGACTGGAACGAGGTATTTTACAATGAATAAAGGCATCAGAGAATTAGGCATGAGGGAGCGCAAAGTATATCTTCTACTGGGCTCCCTCCTCTTTGCGGCAATCGCCGCCGGATTTACCTATATCAAGCCCCTGAATGATATTGACTATCTAGTCAGCGACCGAATCTACCAGTCCCTGATAAAGAAAAATCAGGAAAACTCCAATATAAAATTGATTTCAATCGACGAGAAGACTAGGGAAAAATACGGGGAATACGCCACCTGGTCCAGAAGCAGGCTCGCCTCCCTTCTGCACACGCTGAACATGGGAGAAAGCACCCCAAATGTAATCGGAATCAATTTGGATCTGCAAAACGAAATGGACACGCCGGGCGATGCAGACCTCCTGAAAGCCTGCCGGAAATACAGCAACATCTGCCTGTCCGGCACTGTCAGGACCGAGGCGGAAAAGGGGGCAGTGCCGGAAAAAATTCCCAGCCCCGCCGAAATCACGCAGGTCCCGAAAGGCAAGCCTTCTCCCAACAAGAGCCAGACGGGAAGCACTTCATCCGCCAGCCTCCCGCCAGACTATCTGGATGAAAGGAAGATCGTGGAAATCAACCTGCCCTATCCCGCATTGCTGCCGG
>CASGVX010000317.1 GCA_949346185.1 uncultured Lachnospiraceae bacterium | reverse complement strand
TGCAAGAATTTTCTCCGAAAATTCTTGTTGGTGTACTGCCACATTTCGAGCAATTTCCTATCAGTGAACAAATCCGCATGCAACGGCCCTGCCTTAAACAAAAAACATATCTTTTAGTATACCATATGTCCCAGAGAAGTTCAAAAAAGCTCCCCCGATGTTTTTACTGCCTGAGCCAGCCCCCTCCTGGGATAATACGGATATTTCTCGTCCAAGTGGAACAGCATGTATCCCGGAGTATTCTGAACCTCCATGCCATGCCCCGCCAATATCTCCGTAATCTTCTCATTGTCATGCAAGCGATGGTACACGCAGATATTGCACTTGATATCCTGAGAAGCGGCCAGCGTTTGTTCCCCGCCCTGAAGCGCCAGCACCTCCGCCCCCTCGATATCCATCTTCAAGTAATTCAGCCGCTTCCCCTGCATAATCTCGTCGATAGACGTACTATATTTATTTGCATGCCTTGCCAGTAATTTGTCCACAATGACAACCTTATCCATATAATCTTTGAACGTCCACCGCAATGCCTGCACATATAATGGATCGCATTCCACCAAATACAGTTTCTTCGCTCTCTTGACGATGGGCACGCTGAAATTCCCCTCTGCCACTCCCGCATCCATAACCACGGCCCCCTGGGGAACCTCCATCCTCTGATTGAAATATTGATGGGGAGAGCGATCGTCCTGCTCGGCACGCAGACCATTCATATATTTCGCTGCCGCTTCCTCTGTGGGGAAATATTCAATAGGCAGGTAGATGCGCATGTCTCCCTCCATGGCATAATACATCCCAGCCTCGTCATCAAAGTGGCACTCTATGTCATCCTCTTCCCGCTCAAAGGAAAAGACAGACAAACTTTCCGTCTCGATAATATCTCTGGCTATCTGGCGCAATTCTTCGCTGTCCTGCTCCACGTAGCAGTAATCGAGCACATTTAACGCCATTTCCGTAAACATTCTCCCTCTGGCGGCCATACTGCCAAAAAGCATGCGCTGCAAGTCTGCATATTCCTTCAAATCCCTAATGCCCTTTGAGAATTTGCCAAAGTCCCGAAAGCAAAATTCATCCAGTTCAGAGAAAATACTCTCTATATAACGCATGTTTACAATGGCCTTCCCATATAGCTGATTTTGCACCATGAGCTCGTCACTCTGCTTCACCGCCAGAAACATATCCCTCACATCACCCTTTGCCTCACTCCAAAAATGATATGGGACGCTTTCCTCCTGTGCCTGTGCCAAGGATTCCAACACGCCTGTAAGTTCTGACATAATTTCCCTTTCATTCGCATCCAGCTGCATATCTCTCCTCCAATCCAATCATCACATCTCGCTCCTAATCTGCATGTCAGCCGCTACCGCGCTGGCAGGGAGATAATCCCTGCGCTTTATCTCACCATGTCGCCCTTCTGCTGGATCATGCGGTTCACTGCATGCTCCAGCGCATCAATGGAAGCCCGGATAATATCCTCGTCGCTGTCCGCTCCCCAGTACCGTATCTTCTCATCCTGGGTAATTCCCACATATGCCATGGCCTTGGAGGAAGAATTTTTCGACAGAGAATGCTCCTCATATACGTCCAGCGCATAGGCGATGCCCAGATAGTCCTTAATCGCATTGTTCACCGCATTGAGGCGCCCATTTCCCTTTGCCTCCACCACCTCCGAGATGCCATCCTTCCGGAACGTCACCTGGGTGGTAATGCCATCCCCCTGCTGGAAATGCACTTCCGTAATGGCAAAACTTCTCTTCGGCTTGGAGTAGGTATCTGTAAATACTTCCAGCATCTCCTGAGGGCTGAGTTCCGCATGGGCATGGTCTGAAACCCCCTTCATCAGATATCCCACTTCCTCCCGCATCAAATCAGGAAGGACAATGCCAAAATTCTGCTTCAGCACATAGGCAACCCCGCCCTTTCCAGATTGGCTGTTAATCCGAATCACGTCGGAATCATACGTCCTTCCCACATCCTTTGGATCAATGGGCAGATAGGGCACCGTCCACTGATGGCATCCCGTCCTCTCCCTGTGGGCCATCCCCTTGGAGATGGCATCCTGATGGGAGCCGGAAAAGGCAGTAAATACCAATTCCCCGGCATATGGCTCCCGCATGGACACCTGCATATCCGTCAGGCGTTCATATGCCTCCTTGATTTCCTGCATATTGCTAAAATCCAGTTCCGAATCCACCCCATGGGCATGGAGATTCATTCCTACAGTGACAATGTCCAGATTGCCCGTGCGCTCCCCGTTTCCAAAAAGGGTACCCTCCAGACGGTCCGCTCCTGCCAGCACGCCCAGCTCCGCAGTGGCAACCCCGCATCCCCGGTCATTGTGGGGATGGAGGGAGAGAACCACGTTGTCCCTGTATTTCAAGTTCTTGCTCACGTATTCCACCTGGCTGGCAAATACATGGGGCATGGCATTCTCCACCGTGGAAGGAATATTGATAATCGCCTTGGCATCCGCCTTTGGCTCCCACACGTCCAATACCGCATTGCAGACCTCCACCGCATACTCAACCTCTGTGCCGTGGAAACTCTCCGGGCTGTATTCAAAGCGAATATTCCCCTTCACCTCTGCGGCCAGCTTCTTCAATAGAATCGCTCCATCCACCGCAATTTTCTTGATTTCCTCCTTGGACTTCTTGAACACCTGCTCCCTCTGGGCTACAGAGGTAGAATTATATACGTGCACGATGGCATTTGGGGCGCCGTCCACCGCCTCAAAGGTCTTGCGGATAATGTGCTCTCTGGCCTGGGTCAGCACCTGCACCGTCACGTCATCCGGTATCAGTTTCCGGTCAATCAGAGTGCGGAGAAAGTTATACTCCGTCTCCGATGCGGCGGGAAATCCCACCTCAATCTCCCGGAAGCCAATATCCACCAGCATCTGAAAATACTCCACCTTCTCCTCTACGAAGAACCCCGGATCTGCTCATACAATTCATTGAGTTCTTCGTCCGTGACC
>CASGVX010000316.1 GCA_949346185.1 uncultured Lachnospiraceae bacterium | reverse complement strand
TTCGTCAATGAGGTCAGGGAACTGTCCGGCGGCACCAGAATCGTGATGCACTTGGAGCCAGTCTCTAATGATGCGGTGCAGAAAAATATTTGGAGACTGTATGGCTGCCCTGGCAGCCAGCCGGAGGATCAGAACCACTTCACGAGCATGTCTTTCCTGGCATTTTTCATGGATTCCCCCGAAAACATGGCCTACATAGACAGGACACTGTGCTCCATCTGTTCCCATTACGGCCAGGAGATGGCGGTACTGGAAGAAGCAGAGGGGAAAGTGCCAGGCGGGGCCTTGTCCCATTTCTTCGGCACCTCGCTGGAGGCTGGAAGGTATGCCAGGTGCTATCAGACGCAGGCGGTGGGGAATTTGGTGAACTTATGATTTTGGTGCATTAAGAAGCGAATGAAATAAGGTTGAATAAATTCTCTGATGAGCAATTTATTCAACAAACGGAACAAGTTCCGTTAGAATTTGTGCCGAAGCGTCACAAATTCTATTGATTGCAGAGCAGAATCTGAAATTCTGCTCGCATTCTCAGCGCAAAGCGCTTCAGAATGGAGGAAAAGATGTGGGAAAATCCGAGAAAGATATTTTACGGTCTGAAAAAAAGCCAGAAGCCTGATATCAGGAAGTCATACAGGAGCCCGCAGGATCTGGTTCCGGTGGGGCAAATCACGCAGAAGGGCGTCTTCTGTCTGGGGGAAAATAGGTACAGCGTGACATATGCCGTGGAAAATTGCAATTTCAAGATTAAGACATTTCAAGAGCAGGTTTCCTTCTTGCAGACCTGGTGCCAGATCCAGTCTTCCCTTGACTCGGAGTTCAAGTTGACAGTATTTAATAATCGGAAGGATATGGGGGAGTTCCGGGAAAGGGTTTTCTACCATTCCCCAGACCGCACCGTGAAGAGGCTGGCGGATTCCTATAACGAAGTGATTGAAAAAACGATTCGGGAGTGCCGCCAGGGGATTGATGCCATGATCTACCTGACGGTGACGGCAGTGCGGGGAAGCCTTGCCCTTGCCGAGGACTATTTCCGCACGCTGGGCATGAATCTGGACAATGCCCTGTCTGATCTCGATTCGGGAATCCGTCTGCTGGATGCGGACAGCCGCTTGCGTGTCCTGGCAGATTTCTACCAGATGGGATGGCAGGAAAGGATCTACGCTTCCGTGAGGGAATGCATGGAGAATGGCCGGGACTGGAGGAATGACATTGTAAGCGGTTTCATCGGCTTGCAGGATTCCGACCATATGGTGATGGATGGACAGCATGTGAAGGCGTTCTATCTGGATCCTGAAAACTTTCCCGGAGACATGGATGAGAAGTTTTACCAAAAATTAATAAATATCCCATACCGATCCTTGATTGCTGTGGACTATGTGCCAGTGAGCAAGGCCGTGGCGGTGGCCATGATTGAGCAGAAGGCGGCGGGGGTGGACGACCAGATCGGAAGACAGCAGGACAAGCATTACGAGGCGGGGCATTTCGACAGCGAGGTCACCATGGGCGTGCAGAACAAGAAAGATGCCATCAAGAAGAAATATGAGAAAATCAAGTCCAGCGACCTAGGCACCTTTTGGATGGGATTTACTATCGTGCTGATTGCGGATTCCAAGGAGGAGATGGCACTGGCAGAGGAGTATGTGAGCCAGGTCTGCCGGGAGGCCACGGTTGTCATGAGGACATATCTTGGCAAGCAGATGGAGGCAGTGAACACGGCACTGATCTACGGATGCCGTCAGGTATCCATGATGCGCACCTTTTCCGGCTCGGAGGCGGGAATCTACATCCCCTTCACGGTGAAGGACTGCATAATGCCGGGGCGGCCGCTGTACTATGGATTCCACAGGGATTCCCGGCAGCCCGTCCTGATAGACAGGAAGGGGCTGACCAATGGGAACGGGTTCGTATTCGCCCCCACAGGATACGGAAAGTCCTTCAATGGGGCCAAGTGGGAAATTGGGGGCGTGATGGTGAATGCCACGGATCATGTGATGGTCATGGATCCCTCCAACGAATACATCAACGTGGCAGAGGCCTTGGGAGGCACGGTGCTGAAGTTTTCCAGGGAATCTGATCTGTGCATCAACCCCTTTGACTTCGACTTGGGAAGGATGCGGGATGGGATGACGAGGAAAGAGATGCGCTCGCTGTGCAGGGACAAGGCGCACATGATGTTTTCCATCTGCCAGGGAATCCTGGAGGACTTGTTCGACATCCGATACAAGAATATCATCGAGCGGTGCATCCGTGAGATGCTCTATGGAATTTCAAAAATGCCGCCGGAGGAGATGCGTGTGCCGACCATGGAGGACTTCTATGAGATGGTAGGCCGCCAAGAGGAAGAGGAAGCGGGCAACCTTCTGCTCTGTCTGGAAATGTTCGTCCATGGGGAATTGGATATGTTTAATGGGCAGACCAATTTTGATATACGCAATAGGATGGTGGTGTTCTCCATCCGGGATATTGACGAGGAATACTGGGTACCAGCCATGTCCATCATCTTCGACTTCATGACTAAGAAGGTGATGGAGAACAGGGAGAGGGGGATCGCTACCAGGCTCTATGCGGACGAGTTCCATATCTTTGCCAGGAATGCCTATACTTGCAGTTACTTCATCATCTGCTGGCGAACGTGGAGGAAGTATTTCGGCTTCTGCACGGGAATCACCCAGAATGTGAGCACGGTGCTTGCAAATCCGGAACTGGCCTCCCTGGTGTCGAATAGTGATTACCTGATGCTCCTGCACCAGGCCGATGATGACTACCTGACCATGCTGGAGCATTTCAGCTTCATCACGGAAGCGCATCGCAAGTATCTTCTGAAGGCGAAGCCGGGGCAGGGCATCATCAAGGCGGGGGACAACATTGTTCCCTTTGACAATCGCATTGACAGGGATTGCTACGTGTACCAGTTGTTCAATACCAATCCCCATGAATTGGATATGGCGTGACGGATTGGGCGCATCGCAGCATAATACAGGATACG
>CASGVX010000315.1 GCA_949346185.1 uncultured Lachnospiraceae bacterium | reverse complement strand
CTGCTGGGCGTATGCGCCCAACCGTTTCTTCAAGCCTGTGTTGTGAGTCTGTAAAGGCCATCTGGATGAAATCATAGAATTGGACACAGAATGGCTGCCGGAAGCGGAACGCATGCAGAAAAAAGCAGGATTCCGACTTCACAAATACCAAAAAGAAGGCCGGGTCTACAAGGTCACGCTGGCATACAGAAAGGGCAGACTGCCGAAAACTGCCGACCCCCCATTTCTAAAAAAACTTGCCCATGATATAGGAATCCCGGATACCTGCCAGATCCTGTGGGAGGAGCCCTGCCTGCAGGTTACTGCAAAAGGCACCGGGAAATTAGAAGGCGTCCTGCAGATTTGCAGGGAAATGGGCTATCAGAGGGAAGAGGTGGCGGCATTCGGCAATAGCGAAAATGACACGCCCATGCTGGACTATTTTCCTACATCACTCAACCGGCACCCTTTTTCAATATCTTCTCTATCCTGAGCAGGAACACGCTGCCACAGGTAATTGCCGCCAAGGCATCCGCCGTACATTCCGCCACATAAATGCTGATGACATTCTTCGTCACCAGAGGGAAAATCAGGGAAAATGGCACTAGGAGTATCACCTTGCGCCACAGTGCCATGAACAGGGAAATTTTCGCCTGGCCAAGCCCCATAAAGGTAGTCTGGCAACCCATCTGAATCCCGAAAATCAGCATCCCTGCCAGAAATATAGGCGCCACCCTGCCCACTAGGACAATCAGTTCCCTATCCTGAGTAAACATCCGTGCCAGAAGTTTCGGAAAGAGCATGGCAAACCCAGTCAATACGAAAGAGCCCACCGCGGTAATTCTAATAATCATCCGATAAGCAGACCTGACACGCTCCAAGTTTCCCGATCCAAAATTATAACTCAGAACCGGCTGCACTCCCTGGGTAAATCCCTGCACCGGAATGCTGATGAGCTGCATCACGCTCTGCAGGATTGTGAGAGAGCCCACGTACAAATCCCCGCCATACCTCTGCAACCCGCTGCTCATCACCACAGAAATCAGGCTCTCGGTACTCTGCATGATAAAGGGAGAAATTCCCAGTCCCATGATTTTCCCCAACAATGCAAGGTCAAGCCTCATGCAAGATTTCTTCAGACGCAGGGAAGACTTCCCCGACAGAATAAAATGCATCACCCAGATCGCTCCGGCACACTGGGAAAGCACCGTGGCAAGTGCCGCTCCCCGCACTCCCATCCGGAATACGAAGATAAATACAGGGTCTAAGACGATATTGAACACAGCCCCGATCAGAACAGAACCCATCGCAACTTTCGCCTGCCCTTGAGCCGTGATAAAGGGATTCAATCCAATCACGATCTGCACGAAAATTGTCCCCAAAAGATAAATTCCCAGATATGCGCTGGCATAGGGGTAGGTATTGTCACTAGCGCCCACCAGATACAGAAAGGGCCGATCAATCAAGTAAAAAAGTACCATCAGCGTCACAGAAAATAAGCATAGCATCGAAAATACATTCCCCAAAATATTTTCTGCCTTCTTCCTGTCACCCTGTCCCAAAGCAATGGCCGCCAAGGGTGCTCCGCCCGCCCCCGCAAATGCACTGAAAGCAGAGATCATCATAATTACCGGCAGGGTCAGTCCAACCCCGGTAAGCGCTTCCCTGCCCACTCCCTGACCGATATATATCCTGTCCACGATATTATATAGAAGATTGATTAACTGCGCAATCAGCGTGGGAATCCCCATGGACAGCATCAATTTTCCCAAGGGCTGCGTTCCTAATTTTTCTTCCGAAGCATTCATCGTCATCCTCTTTTCTGCAAATATATGGAAAAAGAGTTCCGCTGACGGAACTCTTTTTTCCCTTTTCCTACGCTGCGAAAAACTTCGCACCTTTTAGACCATCACGTCAATATTTCCACCCAGATTCGGGGTGACAGAATTTTCCATCATGGAGCGGTTCATCATGTCCACAAGACCTGCTCCCGTGGTTTCCAGCTGATCCAGACTCATGGCCAGCACCTCCGTGCCCACCTTCGTCATCAAGCTGTTCTGAGACATATTGACGGACATGCCTTCAATCATTCCAACTTCCATAGCAATCCCTCTTTTCTGCACCATGCCGCTTTCAGCGGTCTGCCCTATGCAAAAGCCCAGACCACCGTGCTTTGCACAATAAACATTAACTACTATACACTATATCGGCAAAATCAGGCATTCACAACATCCCCAAATTCAGCCTTCAAGGAAGCTCCGCCAATCAATCCTCCGTCAATGTCAGGCTTTGCCAGAAGTTCCTTGGCATTGCCAGCATTCATGGAACCGCCATACTGGATGCGGACTGCCTCCGCTGTTGCCTCGTCATACATCTCGGCAATACAGTCTCGGATGCCCTTGCAGACCTCCTGTGCCTGCTCAGCCGTAGCCGTCTTTCCCGTGCCGATAGCCCAAATCGGCTCATAGGCAATCACCAATTCCTTAACCTGCTCCGCAGTAATCCCATCCAAATCAGACTTAATCTGGAGACGAATCCAGTCCATGGTCACGCCCATCTCTCTCTGCTCCAAGGACTCTCCACAGCAGAGGATTGGCGTAATGCCTGCCTCAAACGCCTTCTTCACCTTCTTGTTCAGAAGCACGTCATCCTCCTTAAAGTAATCCCGCCGCTCAGAATGTCCCAAAATCACATACTTCACCCCGGCATCCTTCAGCATCGCCGCAGAAATCTCGCCAGTATAGGCACCGCTCTCCTGAAAGTACATATTCTCAGCGCCAACCTCCACATTCGTGCCTTTCACTGCCTCCACCACGGGCACAATATCAATGGCAGGGACGCAGTAAACCACGTCAACCTGATCATTCTTTACAAGCTCCTTCAACTCATTCACCAAGGCAACCGCCTCGCTAGGCGTCTTATTCATCTTCCAGTTGCCAGCAATAATTCTTCTTCTAGCCATTGCGATATCCTCTTTTCCGCCATAATAATCTATGGCTATTTTCATT
>CASGVX010000314.1 GCA_949346185.1 uncultured Lachnospiraceae bacterium | reverse complement strand
CCTGTCTGGTCAGCTTAAAATCATCCTCCTCCTGCAATTCTATAATCACAGGCGTTCCCCCGGCCATCACGGCACAGGGCTCATAAGACACATAACTGGGCTGGGGGATCAGAACCTCGTCCCCTGGATCCAGCATGGCGCGGAATGCGCCGTCAATGGCCTCGCTTCCCCCCACCGTCATCATTACCTCGTGGTCGGGATCGTAGGTCAGTCCAAACCGACGCTGCAAATAATTTGCCACCTCTATTTTCAACTCCTTCAGCCCCGCATTGGAAGTATAGAACGTGCGCCCCCTCTCCAGAGAGTAAATGCCCTCCTCCCTGATATGCCAAGGCGTATCAAAATCCGGCTCCCCCACGCCCAATGAAATCGCATCCTTCATCTCGCTTACAATGTCAAAATACTTTCGGATGCCTGAGGGCTCAATCGTTTTAATTTTCTTGGCCAATGGATCTCTCACGGTGTAATCAACATCCTTTCTGTATCACGCTGTTTTTTCGACATCACAAGCCCGTGTTCCTTGTACTTTTTCAGTACGAAATAGGTGGCAGTGCTATTGACATATTCCAAGGTAGACAATTTTTCCGTCACGAAGCGAGCCACTTCCTTCATGCTCTTTCCCTCGATAATCACCGTCAAATCAAAGCCACCGGACATCAGGTACAGACTCTCCACTTCCTCAAAGCGGTAAATCCGCTCTGCTACCTTATGAAAGCCCATATCCCTCTGGGGCGTCACCTGAACCTCTATCAGGGCTGTCACCTTCTCATGATCTGTATTGTCCCAGTTAATGAGGGTAGGATAGCCGCAGATGACATTGGCCTCCTCCATCTCCTGAATCTCTCTCTTAATGGTCTCCTCGTCCGTAGCAAGGAGCGCCGCCAGCTCCTCCGTAGAAAAACGGCCGTTCCTGCTGATGGCATCCAAAATCTGCTTCTTCATAGAAATACCTATGCCTTTCCGTTGCCTGCATACTTAAATGCGCATATACTGCGCTATGCCGCAGGCACAAAGTTGTCTTCACTCCATTCCAACCCGTGCTGAACAGACATCCAGCGAATGTCTAGCACTGCGGCTTCCCATATATTTTATATAGTTCGTCGCTTCCTGGAGGTTCCAGAAACCTAATCTCCTCCCCACTCACAATCACCCGGTCATGGGAATCTGTCGCCCTCCCGATAACTGCGGCGGCGATGCCCTCCTTCTCCAATTCCTCCACCATACGGTTGCCATTCTCGCAGCCAATCAGCAGAGAACCGCTGGACATCATCCGATATGGATTCAGTCCGAAAGCCTCGCACACCTCTATGGTCTCCTGACGAATAGGAATCTTCGCCAGCTCTGCCTGTATGCCTACGTCAGCAGCCGCGCCAATCTCCCACAACGCGCCGAAGATGCCTCCCTCCGTCACATCATGCATGGCCGTAGCGCCCGCGTTTCTGGCCACTTTCGCCTCTGGCACCACAGATATGTAATCCAGCATGCCCGCCGCCTGTTCCACCAATTCTGCTGGCAGGGTCTCCAGCAGTTTCTCACGCCTTTCTTCCGCAATGATGGCGGTTCCCTCCATGCCGGCCCACTTGGTCATCACCAATTCATCTCCGGCTCGAAGGCCTCCCGTGGCAATCAGGCGCTCCTTCTCCACTCTCCCCACTCCAGTGACCGTAACCACCGGCTGGTTCACCGCCGACGTGACCTCCGTGTGGCCGCCCATCACCTCTATATTTAGCCCCAGACAAGCCTGCTCAATCTCTTCCATCAGTTCCCTCAAATATTTTTCCCGCTTGCCAGGAGGAAGCAAAATACTCAATAACACTCCCACGGGCTCTGCCCCCGAGGATGCCAGATCGTTAGCCGTCACATGCACCGCAAAAGTTCCCATCCCCTTGTCGGCGGCGGTGATGGGGTCTACAGAGAGCACGAGAACCTCTCCCGGCGGCACCTCCACGCCGCCACAGTCCTCTCCCACGCCGGGGTGAAGCACCACCTCCGGCCTGCGGTGGCGAATCTGCCGAAATACAGACCTCTCCAAAATATTTTCTGGTACTTTCCCTATCTCCATCCTGCTGCCCTTTCTATTGCCATGCATCCTTCCAGCATGCCAGCAATCTGCTACACTCTAATTCATGCCATGCAAACACTCTCCCAATGCCCGGCACCGCTGACACAAGCCTACGTCCGACCCAGCTTTCCAGCACCGCCATTCCTATCACTAGTCCGCTGCGGGCTCCGTGGCCTTCGGTGCCGCCGTAGCCGTGCTCTTCGGCTCAGCCGTAACCTCTGGTACCTTTGTATCCTTGGGCTTCTTCGTGGGTTTCGGGCTTCCAGAGGGTTTCGGCGTTTTGGATGCCGCGGGCTTTGACGTTGCATTCTGCTTCTTCCCCACTGTAATATATTCCGGTTCTGCCGCATAAGAACTAGAATTGACCAAAACCTTTTCCGTCCTCTTGCCATCTACATAAATCAGCTTCCACAATTTCGCCTTATATCCCACATGGGCTGACTGGGTCACCATCCGATAGGATGCCGGCTTGGAGGCATCCACCGTCTCCACCGGATTCCCCGGCTGAATCGTCTCTAGGATTTCTGACTTAAACTTGATATTCCGATTGGATTCCCTTGTCTCCTGCCCATAAATGCTGAAAGAAAGGGTGGCGCCGTCTGCCGTGGCGCTGATATAGATTGGCACGTCGGTATTATTCTTGAATTTAAAGTCCTTATAATTCCCGGAAATAGCCGCATCCCTAGACACATCCACATAGGATACCACCATGGAGTGGGGTGACCGCTCCACAATCTCCAGCTCCGCATTGATAATGGCATTATACAGAGTAGTAGATACCTGGCATACGCCGCCGCCGATACCCTCCACCACTTTGCCGCTGGAATATTCCGATGCGGGTTTATAACCATTTTCCTCCGTCCTATCCTTGATGGCCAGTGCCTTTTTTAATGATACCCTTGTATCAAGTCCCCGCTTGCTTCCAGTC
>CASGVX010000313.1 GCA_949346185.1 uncultured Lachnospiraceae bacterium | reverse complement strand
AACGTTAGTCCCACCAGCAATAGTAAACGCGCTGTCCCTCATGGGTATGGAGTACGGCATGGTGCTCGATCTTGGAAGTAATAATATGGTTTCCCTGATCCTTTCTAGCCTCCGCCACTGCCTTAATCGCCCAGTTGTCGGACTCGCTGCCGCCGCCGGTAAAATAAATCTCACTTGCCTTGGCGCCAATAAATTCTGCAACCGTCTCCCTGGCATCCTCCACCGCCTTCTTGCTCTTGGACGCAAACCCATAGATGCTGGACGGATTGCCATAGCATTCCGTGAAATACGGCTTCATCGCCTCAAAAACCTCCGGGCGAACCGCCGTGGTCGCCGCATTATCCAAATAAATCAACCTGCTCATCCTGAACCTCCATTCCTCTGTAACGATATATTATTCTCAGCCATTCAGCCCCCATGCGATAGACTCCCATGTTATGGCATCTGTTCCCTTCGCCTTCGACCGCCGCTATATCATATAGTCATATCCAATGCTTTCCTGATAATCTCTCACCAGATCTTCCAGCGTCACATGGTCAATCACCTCATTGATGGATTTGCTAATCTTCTTCCACAATCCACAGAGTACGCACTCCTCCGTCTTGGTACAGTCCCCCGCATCCTCGATGCAGCTAAGAGGCGCCATGCTTCCCTCTATCGTCCGCAGAATCATCCCTACGGTATAATATTCAGGAGGATTGCTGAGCCTATAGCCTCCTTTGGCTCCCCTGACGCTCTTCACATAATTCGCCTTGGACAGCATATTGATGATCTGCTCCAGATACTTCTCTGACAGATTCTGTCTTGCCGCAATGCTCTTGATCGTAATGTATTCTCCCGTATCATTGATTGCCAGATCCAGCATCATCTGCAATGCATATTGCCCCTTTGTAGATATCTTCACAGGCAAGTCCTCCTCCATCATTATTCCATCTTCCCATCCCAATTATTCCCATTCAATGTGACTGTAAATTGATATATTCCATATCCTCTACTATGAGAATATACTTCAAAATTCCTAGCATGTCAATAGGAAATGTCAGCCCATGAAAGATTGCTGGCTGCCGTTCATGGACGATGCACAAGAATACTTTCCCATTATCCCATTTATACAAGCCATGGCGAATAACAATGATTACTGCTGGAATAGAGGCGTGGAAAGATAGCGGTCACCAGTATCGGGAAGCAGAACCACCATGGTCTTCCCTTTATTCTCAGGCCGCTGGGCCAGTTCCTTTGCCGCATGCAGCGCCGCCCCGGAAGAAATCCCCACCAGAATGCCCTCTGCCTTGGCAAAATCCCGCCCTGCGGCAAAGGCATCCTCATTGGAAATCGTAATTACCTCATCATATATTTTCGTATTCAGCGTATCTGGCACAAACCCCGCACCGATTCCCTGAATCTTGTGAGGACCTGCCGTTCCCTCTGAGAGCACAGGAGAATTAGCGGGCTCCACAGCCACCACCTTCACCTCTGGATTCTTGGACTTCAGATACTCTCCGATACCGCTCACCGTGCCTCCCGTGCCCACGCCGGCCACAAAGATATCCACCTTCCCATCAGTATCTTCCCAAATCTCCGGCCCGGTAGTCTCCAGATGGGCTTTGGGATTTGCCGGATTCTCAAACTGTCCCGGAATAAAAGAGTTCTCCGTCTCCATTGCCAATTCCTGCGCCTTGGCAATGGCTCCCTTCATCCCCTTGGCTCCCTCCGTCAGAACCAGTTCTGCCCCATATGCCCTCAGCAGATTTCTCCTCTCCACGCTCATGGTCTCCGGCATGGTGAGGATGATCCGATATCCCTTGGCGGCAGCGATGGCCGCCAGCCCAATTCCCGTATTTCCACTGGTGGGCTCGATAATCACTGACCCCGGCCCCAGCTTTCCCGTCCTTTCTGCCTCCTCGATCATAGCCTTGGCAATACGATCCTTCACGCTTCCCGCCGGATTAAAATATTCTAATTTCGCCAATATCCTGGCCTCCAAGCCTTTCTCCCCAGCAAAATTCTTCACCTCCAATAACGGCGTGCCGCCAATCAATTCCATAACGCTTTCATATACTCTGCCCATACTGCCATCCTTCCTTTCTTTCCATCTTTATACCTATTAACCTATATGTTTTATAGGATTCATATATGACCAGTATTATAGCATATTGGAATATATTGTCAAGCCCTTTCATCCCTCCTTCCTACCAGCGATTGTGCGTATTGACAGATTTTAATCTGTGCAGCTTCCTCGCCATCCCCCCCAATTCCCCGCCATACAATGCCAGAATCAGAAGCAAAAGGAACAGCTGGGCATACCAGAACCGATTGCCCCAGTAGGCAAACACGCACTGCGCCAGAAGCAAGCCATAGGATGCGCACTCCTTCCACAGATGATTCTTCATCCGGATGCTCTTTCTCAGAATAACATACCGCAGCCACCAGAAGCAGGTAAAGCCCAAGGCTGTGGCCACCGCCGCACCATAGGGGCCAAAATAGGGAATCAGCAGGAAATTGGCGGCAGTGTTGATCGCCGCCCCGGCCACCGCAGTCTTGGAAATAGCCTTCGTCTGCTTCGCCGCCACAAAGATATTTTCACAGGAGAAGGAGAGCTGGTTCATCAGCACGGAAACCAACAGAGGCGGAACATAGCGCCATGCCTGATAAAACTCTCCGGCAAAGAGGATTTTCGCAATCAGAAGATTGCAGAGAATGATGGCCGAGCAGGATGCTGTCATAAAAAAACTAATCATGGAATAGCTTTTTCCAATAAAGCCATCCCTGTCCTCCACGTCAAACTCCTTGATGGCAGAAATGGAGAATGCCATGGCAATCACATCCCCGAACACTTTCAAAATCGTAGGAATCTTATAGGCGACCGCATACAGACCCACTGCGGAAACCCCGCAGAAAAAGGTCAGAATATATTTATCCGAAGCATTGTTCACCCACCAGGACAAGGCGCTGAAAATAAGGGGAAAACTAAACTTCACCATCTCCTCCGCC
>CASGVX010000312.1 GCA_949346185.1 uncultured Lachnospiraceae bacterium | reverse complement strand
TGGTTGACCGGCCTTTCCTGACTGGAGAGAGGCTGGTAGGAAGGTTCCGTCTCCTTCACCTCTGCTTCCTTTTCTAGGAGAGCCATTGTCTCCTCTTCCTCAATCCTGGCAATCTCCGCATCATAAACAGCGGTCGCATCATCCTCTTCCGACATGGAATTTCCTTCAGAATCATCCGGGGGATCTACAGTCTCGTCCTCTCCATCCTCAGATATAATCTCCGGGGCAGTCTCGTCCTCTTCCCTCGCTTCTTCTTCCAAAGCAACGGAATCGCCTTTCTCCACTGCCTGGCGTTCCAACATCTTCCATTCCTCCTGAAGTGCTTCCTTTCGAGACTGGTACTCCAAAGTATCCAGTTCAATTTCCTTCCTCAACTCTTCCAGCAGTTTTTCCTGCTCCTTCAGTTTTAGAAATTCCCCCGCAGCCTCGTCATGGATGTCTGCCTTCATGCCGTCAATCTCCTTGACCAGCTGCTGAATCTCTTCCCGCTTCGCATTCATCATGTCATAGAGAAACACTACCTCGCCATGGTTTTTCTCTATTTTATCTAAGACTTGGTCAGAATACTCGCTCATTCCCAAGATTTTCTCATTGGACATCTGGCTCATCTTATCGTCCACTTCCTGATAAATGGAAGCCACCTGCTCCCGCAGATCGGCAATCTTCTCCTCCCAATCAGCAGAGAGAGCCGCTGACTGCCCCTCTACTGCATCATCCGGCTCCTTCTCTGTCTCTCTTTTCTCCTCCGCAAGGCGGAAGCTATACACCACAGCGCCCAATCCCACTAAGAGCATTAGGATTTCTATTACAACCATATTGTTCCCCTTTTCCATCAAAAACCATGCAAGACCGCTGCCATTCCCAGCCACTCATCTCGTCATGCATTAGCAATGTTACTATTCGCAGCCATTCATAGCAACTCAAATCTTCATATCAAAGTGCTTTACTTCTTCCTTTTCATCCTCAGAAGAATCCCCACCCTTCTCTCCTTGATTTTTCTTTTTCTTCCTCTGGCGGTTCTTCCGCTCCTCATCGTTTTTCAACTCCTCATTCTGAGCCTTCTCCCGACGAATGGTCTTCTCCGAGGACTGCTTCACTTGTTCCTGGAACTGTGCCGCCAGCTGCTGATTCTCCTGATTCATTCGGTTAATCTCATTCGTCTGTATCTGGGACATCTCCTGGGACTTTGGTGGCATGGATACATAATCAATCGTCAATGACATACCATACTCCTCCCTTCTTGCTATACGCCTTTCACGCGAATATCTCCGCCCTCTCTCACAAAAGTGCTACGATGCACCTCGCTATGGAGATACTTGCTCACATTAGATATGGTTAACTTCACGCCGGTATAGGCAATATCATACACGATAATCTTGCCCCTTCCATTGGACTCCTCCATAGATTTCTCCAAGGCTTCATATTCCTCCGTCATGGATTCCACAGACTGGTCAATTTCCTCCATTCGGGCCTTGTAATTCTTTAGTTTCTCCAGTTTTTCTGGCTCTAGGGAACCCTTCAGCTTAAAGCGCTTCTTCAGCACATCGATATTCTGCTGGATTACTTCCCGTTCCTCAGCCATCTCATCCATGGCCTTCTCCAGTTCGTGATAGCGGTCAATCTTCCTAGGATCTACCCCCACTTCCATCTCAGTCACCGTACCCATGGTGGAGCCGGCCACCTTCGTCTCAATCTTTTTCGTGGAGCGGATGCTTCCTCCTGCCACCATGCCCCTCTTTCCATTGACCTCAATGGAATCCTTGGCAATCACATTGCTGTGCATAATCGCATCGGTAATAATCTTTCCTCCCGCCTCCACATTGGCACTCTCAATGAAATTGGAAATCACATCCCCCTCTGCCTTCATCATCGCCTTGCCCTTGCCCTGGATTCCTCGGTTCAGAACAATCTTGCCACCTGCAATAAGGGTAGCTCCCTCCACTGCGCCATTCACATAAATGTCCCCGGAGGCTTCCACCTTATAACCAGTGAGGATGTTCCCCTTCACATTGATGCTGCCGTCATATGCGATATCTCCCGTGGAAGGTCCCACGTCTGCCGGTACCTCGTAGCAATCAGATACAAAGACCTCGTCAGAAACCAGCGTGACATTGCCTGACACATCGGAATACATCTCCAATCCATCTTCCGACAGGTGGATATTCTTTCCATGCTTCAGCTTCAGGACATTCACTTTCCTAGGCTTTATGGGATTCCCGGAAACATTCGTGCCCGGCGTTCCGAAATCTGCCGGTATCAGCGTAGCCAGCAACTGCCCCTCCTGTACCGGCTCAATCATATCCAGCTTGTGAAAATCCACCTGGCCATTCTCATCCACCGCCGGCTTGCTGGTCTTATCCACATTAAAATGATAGGCAATCTCTGCATTTTTTCCATGAATCGGCATGGTCGCCTTAGCAACAAGAACATCGCAGCAATACAGGCGCGCTTTCAGCATCATCTCTATATTCTTCTCAATAATTCCATATTTTACACCATTCTGTTCCAACAAATCCAAAATATCCCCGACAGAAAGCCTTGTTCCCTCGCTGGAATTGGGATACAGGCGAACCTTGGCATAGTACCGCTCCGGATCCACCGTCACCGTAGCATACTCATTTTCCGGCAGTCTTTCCTTGACGCTAATTCTAATCTCTGCGTTCTTGCTCTTCTCTGCCTTCTCGACAAAAGACTTAATATCCTCCACCATGACTTCATCATAACCCTTGGCCTTCAAATACCCCATAATGTCGTCAATATGCAGAGGCGCCCCCTCCTCCACCGGGGGGTATGATTTCAGATACATTCCATCTTTCTTGTGAACCATCTGAAAAAATGCGTTTCTCTTCATAGGCTGCCTCCGTTCCTTTCCATACAGGAAGTGCAATATCACACGCTGTCAATACCAAATAGCGGAATATCCTCGCCAATTTTATTCCTCATTTTGCGCAGCGCCTTAGTGTGCAGCTGGGATACCCTAGACTCCGACAC
>CASGVX010000311.1 GCA_949346185.1 uncultured Lachnospiraceae bacterium | reverse complement strand
ACAAAAAATTCACCACATAAGGCTGGGCGAGAAGCACCCACCCCGCCTATCGGACATCCTCGAAAGCAAATACATTCAAAAACTTTCTCGCCCGCTCCGTCTGGGGATGCTCGAAAAACTCTTTCGCCGTCCCTTCTTCTATGACCCTTCCCTTCTCCATAAATACGATTCGGTCTGCCACTGCCTTTGCAAACTGCATTTCATGCGTGACAATCAGCATAGTCTTTCCCTGCCTCGCCAGTACCAAAATGACATCCAGCACTTCTCTGACCATCTCCGGATCAAGCGCGGCAGTCACCTCGTCAAACAGCAGAATTTCCGGATGCAGAATCAGGGCGCGGACAATCGCAACCCGCTGCTTCTGCCCGCCTGACAGCTGCCTGGGAAAACTGTCTGCATAATCAGATAATCCTACCTTTTCCAAAAGTTCCAGCGCTTCCTTTTTTGCCTCATCCTTCGCCCTCTTCTGCACCTTCACCGGCGACAGCATGATATTTCCAATCACGGTGAGATGAGGGAAAAGATCGTAACTCTGGAAGACCATGCCGATTCTCTCCCCTAAGAGGCTGGCATTTCTCCCAGAGCCAGAAGCCTCCCTTCCCTGGACGCCGATACTTCCAGACTGAATATCCTCCAAGCCATCAATGCATCTGAGGAGCGTGCTTTTTCCACAGCCGCTGGGTCCCAGTATGACCACCACTTCCCCCTCCTGCACTTCCAAGTTCAGGCCATTCAGTATAACATGCCCATCATATTTTTTTACAAGATCCCTAATTTTTAATGCGATACCTGCCATGCCCTAACTCCATTTCCTTTCCAAATATCTTGCCATCATGCTGACGGACCAGCAGATGATAAAGTACAGAACAAAAATAACCAAAAATATGCCAAAGGCTGCATTGGGACTTGTCATGCGATTTGCCTCGATAATCTGCTGCCCCACTTTTAGCACTTCCACAACGCCTATCATCAGAATCAGGCTGGTGGTTTTTATCATGCGCGTGATGAGATTGATGGATACGGGAATCAGCCTTCGCAATGTCTGCGGCAGAATAATATAATAATACGTCTGCGCCCGGCCTAGCCCCAAAGCCTCGCTGCTCTCATACTGATGCCTGGGAATGCTAATGAGGGCGCTCCTTACCAGATCCCCCATCTCTGCTGTTCCCCACAAGACAAATACCAGAATGGCCGCAGTCTCCCCCGGCAGATTCCAGCCTGCAATTCTGGTTGTTCCAAAAAACACCAGAAATAGCAGTACCAGCTGTGGCATGATGCGAATCAGTTCCAGATACAGCTTTGTAAGGAAACGCATCAGCCTGTTTTTCCTCGTCATCAGAATCCCCAGTAAAATCCCTAGGGGAATGCAGAGCGCAATGGACAGCAAGCTGATTTCTACTGCAACCCAGAGCCCGCCCAGCAGCCGAAGGAAATTAGTGCCTTTTAGCAGCACCTCAAGCCCCAAATCCGGCATAGCGCACCCTCCTCTCCACGACTGCTCCCATGACAGAGATGGGCAGCAAAATCAACAGATAAAACGCCACCAGCAGAGCCAGGCTCTCCGTCGTCTTATAATACAAGCCAATCAAATCCTTTGCCGTAAACATCAAATCCATCAGGCTAATTGCGGAAAACATGCTGGTTTCCTTCAGAAGAAAAATAATATTTGCCAGAAATGCCGGAATGCTGGTGGAAACTGCTTGGGGCAGCACTACGTAACGCATGGTCTGCACCCTGTTCATTCCCAGACTTCGCGCGCTTTCCCGCTGAATATCCTCCACGCCCTCCAGACCGCTGCGAAAAGCCTCTGCCATATAGCTTCCCCCCAGAAAAGCCAAGCCCGCCACGCCGCAGACCTCCGGCGTCAGCATAATCCCTATCTTGGGCAAGCCATAATATAGGAAAAATAACTGTACCAAAAGAGGCGTATTGCGGCTGACTTGGCTGTAAGCCCCCACCATCTGGCGTAAAATCGGGATTTTTTCATATTGAATCAGGGCGCAAGCCAATCCAATGATAATTGCCAGAAAAATTCCCGCAATTCCCAGCCGCAGGGTCAAAGCAGCCGCCCGCTGGTATAAGGGCAAGACCCGTTCTATGTATGCAAAATCCACAATCACACCTCCCATTCGGAATCACTTCCCGCTCTTGCCGCCTTCCACCACCAGAGTCTCTTTATAATCATTCCCATAAGTCTCCGTCAAGGTTTCATCATAGGCTTTATGGAAGAACTGCTCCTTCCCCAATTTCTCGATATCTTGGTTGATCCAATCCAATAGCTGGGCATTTCCTTTGGAAACGGCAGGCGCAATCGTATCATTGCTTCCCAGACTAGGAATCCCCACCGTGTATCCGTCATTCTGCAGAGAGAATGCAATCACTTCCGTATTGTCATTCGCCCATGCAATGCCAGTTCCATTCTCAAAAGCCTCCTTCGCCGTGGCATAGGAATCAAATTTCTGCAATGGAATGTCCGGATAATGTTTTGTCAGGTATGTCTCTGCCGTGGTTCCGGAAATGACAATCACCTGTTCGCCCTTTTTCAAATCATCCATACTTTTCACCACTTGATCGCTCCGGCTGACTACCCCCAACGCCACATTCATATATGGCAGTGCGAAGTCAACCTCCTCTTTGCGCTCATCTGTCACAGTAAAGTTCGCAAGAATCACATCCACTTTGCCAGTCTGCAAATACTCAATCCGATTTGCCGCTTCCGTGGAAACATAATTGGCCTTGACCCCCAAATCTTTTGCCAGACGATCTGCAAAATAAACATCATATCCCTGATAATCTCCATTTTCGTCCACATAGCCGAAGGGATTCTTATCAGAAAATACGCCAATATTGATTGTCCCCTCCTTCTTAATCTCATCCAGCGTCCGATATATGGCTTTGCCAGCCTGATCGGAGGATGCATTTCCCTGACCCGTCTTTTGTCCGGTTCCCGCCGCCTTGCCGCAGCCCGCCAGACTTCCCAATAATGCCAATATCG
>CASGVX010000310.1 GCA_949346185.1 uncultured Lachnospiraceae bacterium | reverse complement strand
ATCCACTTCCAGCATATCCGCAAGAAAGCGGTATTGCTCCCTGTGGATATTCTTGAGAATCTTCTTCTCGTCATCATCCCGGATATCCACGGCCAAAGGCTCGATGGAGACCATCTTCCCATCCCGCTCCACCTCTGTAAGCACTTTAGGGAAGCTTTCTGCAGGCTCTCCCTCCACCAGAATCGTAATGATCCGATCCCGGCCTCGAATTTCCAAGAAATGCTCCACCTCCTCCATGCACCACACGGAATCCTTGAAACGCTTGGTGCACACGATTATCAGCCACTCCGTCTCATCCAGGGCACTCTTAATAAGAGCCGATAGATCACTACCGGCTTTTAATTCCTCCGAATCCCGAAAGACCCTTCCTATATTCTTCCTTCCGATCTTCTTCGCAAGCTTCCGCGGAACCCGGTATTTCTCCAGCAATCGGAATACCTGCTTTGCCACCTTTTCATCAATGCCACCATGGCGATAACTAATAAATGCCGCATATTTCATAACAATACCCATGCCTTCCCACAGCCAAAGCGGATTTAGCGCACTGTTTCAACAGCTTCCAGCGAATATGCCAGTGATACAGCGCGCTAGTGCCCTGACTGATCTTCTTTCATTCCAACGTCTCTTCAATCTTATAATCTAACGTCTCATCATTGATCAATCTTATATTCCATCGTCTCGTTATTCATTAATTTTATCATAGGTCTCGTAAAAGATATCTTCCCGCACCACGTAAATGTCATGGAAATCATCCTCCCGCACCACCAGATAGTCTCCCACCACGCCCCTGTAATACTTGGACTCATCCCAAGCGGTAAAGACCTTGATATTCTTCTGCAGCTGCTTTGCATAAATCTTAGTCTCTCCGGTGGCCTGACAGGTCTTCATATATTTCATCAACTGGTACACGTCCCCGAATATATTGTCCCGAACAGTGGGAGCATACTCAATCTTCATATGGGGGTCACCCTCTACCATGCGATAAGATTTCTCAAATTTTTCCCGGTTGATGGGATATACCTCCCCCTCGATGCCAATCATCAGATAGAGGTCTTCATCCACCACCAGATTCACATCTCCCTCCAGAGTTCTCACCAGAATCGGCGTTCCAATCTTGATAAACTCAGAGGCCACAGCCATGCCCACCAGCACATTCCTCTTCTGATACCGCTCAAATTCCCGGATATCCACCTCGTGATCCTTGGCATAGATTATCTCAAAATCATGGTAGTACTGCTTCGTCCGCTCAAGCATCACCTGAGTGAAATCCCGTTCCCCATACCAGTCACGGTACAAATTCTCGGCGATAAATCCCCCGGCTTTGGTGGGATGCCCGCCGCCATTTCCCAGCCCCTCGCAGAGATACTCTGCCAATTCATTGGCCTTCGTCTCCTTGACGCAGCTGCGGATGGACAGCTTATACCCCCCGGGATTGGGGTTATATACCACGCAGGTCTCGATTTCCTGCACCTGAATGGCAAAATCGCTGATAATTCCCAGAATATTAGGGTCACACTGGGCAGAAGGAATCACGCAGAACTTAAATTCATTGCAGTATTCCTGCCTCGTCAGAGCCTGGCTGGCAATCTGCATCTCCTCCAGGGATAAGTTTGTATTCATCAGTTGAAATAGGAGAATATCATCCTTGCATAGGTCATCCTTCATATCCCTGTCCAGAGGGTGGTACATCTCCCCAAACTGGTTGGTATCGCTATACAAGCCATAATACAGAGCCGTGGACAGCTTCATCTTCTGGTTCACATCATATTCCTGAGAATTGAGCAAATCCCACACAACGGTGGCGCAGCTTCCCAGATTGCTGCGTATGTAATGGAATTCATTCTGAACCATGCCGCACTGGTGATGGTCAATAATTGCCACATTCTCTGCCTCGAATTTCATGACGTTGCCTGAACCATACTGGCAATCCACTGTAATAAGTATGTCGCATTCCGGCAGTTCCTGCACATAGGTTACAGGAATGTCCAATTCCTTTACCATCAGAAGCAGATTCGGCTTGGTGATGCGGTTCTTGCCGCCATACACCAGATGTACCTCTTTCCCCTTGCTCTCAAAATAAGAGTAGAGAGCATAGCCGGATGCCAATGCATCCGCATCGGGATTGTCATGACATTGGATGCAAATCTTCTGATAGGCATCAAACTTTTGCAAAAATAACTTTTTCTCTAAAAAAACTTCCTCGAACACCTCATTCTCCCCGTCATCAATTTCTAATACAATGCGGTAATCATCCTTCATATTTCTCCTCATTTCTGTCCTTTTTCCCTTTATATTAATATAAATCCCCGCAAAAAGCAAGGGACTAGGGAACCCAGCGTTCCCCAATCCCTTCTATCGTTACTATTCTTCATATCACGCATCATACCTTGGCAATGACCACTTTCTTTCCCTGTCCCTTATTGGTAAAGAGGGTGCGGTACTTTTTCAGCCTAATCGTTGGCACGGAAATCTTGCAGTGGCTGACACCCTTCAATGCCCGGTTCCCCACTGTCTTCAATTTCAGGGATTTCACCAGCATGGATGCCAGCTTCTTGCAATTCCTAAAGGTGTTATTGCCAATCTTCGTCACCTGGGAATTGATAATGACAGAGCGCAAGTTCAAGCAATTTTCCAATGCGCTGGCGCCAATGGCAACTTTCTTGCCGCCCGTGGCTCCAAACATGACTTTTCCTTTCTTTGTCTTCACAGGCTTTTTCCCCAATGTGAATTTTTTCAATTTCTTGCAATTCTTAAACGCCTTGGCTCCCACCGTCTTCACAGATGCGGGAAGGGAGACGGCGCCCAGCTTGGCACATCCGGAGAAAGACTCTGCGCTCACCGTGGCAGTCTTGTTGGAGAATGTCACCTTCTTTAGGCTCTTGCAGTTCTTGAACGCCTTCTTCCCAATGGTCTTGACATTCTTGCCAAGCTTCACATTCTGAACCTTGCTTCCGGAAAATGCGCCAGAAGATATCTTCGTCACCGGATAACTCTTTCCGCC
>CASGVX010000309.1 GCA_949346185.1 uncultured Lachnospiraceae bacterium | reverse complement strand
TTAGATAGGTATGCCCAAATTTAATGGCTAACCACTACTGTACAGTTTCAAACTTCACCACCATGTCAATCCTGCTGTCCAGCAAGTAAGTGGCGCCTCGTATATCGCCATAATATTCATAACCGTTGTGATTGCCGTCATTCCATCTCTTCGGTCGTTTCAGAGGGGCAATCGTATTTATATTTCCATCATCCTTAATTACCCCTTTCTTTTTCAGTCTGGAAACTTCCTCAAGCGTAATACCTTCCACGAATTTTGCCTTCCCGCCGGAAAAATCATCAGCAAACCCAAGCAAATTTCGGCTGGGATATCCATCCCCGCCAGACTTCTTCATCTCCTCCGTAAATCCATAATCCTTGGAAACATAGCTAATCAGCCCTCCGTCAATATAGGTAAAATCTAACCGAAGGGTAACGTCCTCCCCATTCTCTCCATTTGCCAAATTGTACTGAACCTCGGATCCCTCTCCCCTCATCACATGCCACACGCCTTTTTTCTGCAGTTCCCCCACAACCTCCGATGGCATGTTGTTCTCAATCCCCTTCAAAATGGATTTCATGGGCTCCTGCCTCGCCTTCTCATCAGACACCGAAATATGTCTTACAATCGTGGCGGACATATCTTCTACCCCCTCTTCCCCCAATCCCTCATAAATCAGCTCTCCATTCTTTCTCTTGAAAAGCGGGGAATAGAGAGGGGAATATTTTCCAGGCACCGTCCTAATGCTCACGCCATCCTCGGAAGATGTGCCGTATTCCAAAATTGTTCCATCTGCATCCAGCCCAAAGAATCGATAGTTCATATAATTTCCCAGCACGGGGTCAGCGCCCTGACCCTGGCCCAAGGCAAAGTCATTCTTCCTTCCATCTCCGTCATAGTCTGCCAGGGAAAGTTCAATTCCCTTCGCAGGAAAATAGACTTTTTTCCCCTTTCCAAAAGATACCTCCCGGCGGTCTATGACTTTCTCGTCCCGGCTAGTCTGAATCACCAAGGAATCCCCCTCATAATTCCCTGATTTCGGTTTCTTTTCATCCGTGGCGCACTGTACCTCTAGCTGGTACCCGTCAATCGACACGCTTGCCACTGCAGGATATTGGCTCTCCTCTGACAAATCCCATGTTCCGGGCTTCTGCGTACTCGCTGTCTCAGCCTTATTATCGTCATCCGCTTCCCCCCTTCTGGCATCAGTGAGGCAAGCCACCCCAACTACCAAAACTGCGCCTATCGCAATCATGCCAATCCATTTTCCACATTTTTTATATTTCATAATATGCTTCACCCTCCTTCTTGCATTTGACTCCCCAAAGGCAATCAACCCCACTCCTATATTTCTCTCATTTGTGGCAAGCCCCAGCAATGAACGGCTATATTGTTCCCTGATATCCCGAACGCTCTTCTGCAGCACATATTCATCACAACTCATCTCCATATCCCGCATCATCATAAAGTATGACAGCCATACCAAGGGATGAAACCAATAGACGCAGATAAGCAGAAATGCCATCAGCTTAGTCAAATTGTCTTTTCTGGCAATATGATACCTCTCATGCCTGATAATATAATCCTGCTCCTCTTCTCCCATGCGAAAGGGAATATAGATCCTAGGCCGCAGGAATCCCATGACAAAAGGCGTGGGAATATCATCGCACTCATAAATATTCTCCCGCAAGCGAATAGCCTTGGAAACCCTCCTCTTCATCAAAAACATCAGGAAGAAGTTCCAGATAAGCAGCGTTGCGCCCACGCAGATCCATACTATGGCACCATATTTCACAAAGGCTTCCATCCTCCCGCGCCCTTTCTGGAAATCCCCTTCCTCCACATCAGAAACTACCTTCTGGGACTGGCTTTCCATGTCCGCCCGGCTTGCCCCGACAGGTTTTATCCGAGTCTCCGATTCCGCTGGCTCCCTGGAGCCATTTGCCTCCTCCGCTCGCCCCTGACTGGCGTAATCTCCCATCAGGCTGCTACTTCCATCATTCCTCCATTCACCGCCCCACCCTCTGGCAGAATCCCTCTGCAGCTCCGCTGGCAGCACATTGCGCTCGCCAAATAGGTTGAACACGCTAAAGGATGATGAAATCCCCATGGGACAGAGGAGGCGAACCGCCACGATTGCCCACAGCAAATAGGAATACCTCTTTGGCAGCTTCCCCATAGCCCCTCGGGCAATGAAGACCGCAATCATGACCACCGATGCCGTGATACTCATATCAATGACACGGACAAATAATTCATACATCATACGCCATCCCCCATTTCTAATATCGCTCCATTACTATTCACAGCCATCCCTGCTGACGATAGCCCCTGAGCCTGCGCAATGTCATGACCGTATACTGATATAAGGTATAAGGCTGATTCATAATGATTTCTATCATTTCTGGCTATAATCATCAATGATTTTCTTAATCTTTTTCGCCTCTTCCGCAGAAATCCTCTTCCCGCCTAGAAATGCCGTCAAAAATTGGGGAAGAGAGCCGCCAAAGGTCCTCTCCACAAAATAATTGGATTCGTCTTTCTGCACTCTTTCCCTAGGAATCAGCACCGAGACCACCGCATCTTCATTCTTAATGTACCCCTTTTCAGATAACTTCTTAATCGTGGTATAGGTAGTTGACTTCTTCCATCCCAAGGCAGCATTACACAACTTCACCAGCTCCCCTGACTGAACAGGAGCATGCTCCCATACAATGGCCATGAACCGATAATCGCTGTCACATAGTTTCAAATATTCCATTCCATCCTCCTTTCCTTCATTGCTCCATCGGCAGGGAGTCTATAATCACCGACCTCCTATATCGTTAGTCTATAACAACAGACCAAATATGTCAATACCTAAACATGAAATTCAAATCTCGTAGACCGGGCATGGATATATCCGCCAAAACGTAGGGGTAGTGGCGCTACTTCAAGACTTTTGGCAGAATGCAGCCGGAGATTGAGACGAGTAAAAATCATCTCTAATGGCAATATATCCTTCATGTGTAGTCGTAAATAATAATGGCA
>CASGVX010000308.1 GCA_949346185.1 uncultured Lachnospiraceae bacterium | reverse complement strand
CATGGGCATAGGGGGGCGTGCAGATGTCGATTACGTCAATCTCATCATCCTCCAGCAAATCCTCGAAGCGAAGGGATGCCTTCTCAAAGCCATGCCTATCCCTCGCCTCCTCCACCTGCTCCCGCCGCCTGGCAATCACATGCCTGAGGCAGACAGGCACGCCCGTATACCGCTGCAGCGCATTGATATGCAGTTCTGTCGCCCGGCCAGCCCCCGCCATGCCGATGCATATTTCACCCTTCTGATTCATGCCATACCTCCTGATTCATTTTGCAGTGTTCCTACCGCCCCGAAAATCGACGCAATAAAATTATAGCATGTTAGCAAATCAATTGGAATATGCCCTAAAGATTTCGCTTAATTCCGGATACATTTTTGCCTTATTCATTCCCAGCATATTTAACTGTCTGCGAATCGTGTGGACCGCAAGAGGATCGATGATAATCTCCCGCAAAAAATATGCCTCCTCCTTTTTCTTCTCATTATCAAATAACTTCAAATATGCCTCCTGTATCTCCTTTAAATCCAAATACTCGAAAGGTTTTTCCCACTGATCCGGCAGCGCATTCAAATGATAAGCCATAAAAATTCCATTCTGAGATAGAACTCTGGAATTGGTCTGCTGTATGATAATAGGCTTGGGATATAAATCAATCCGAGGATCAGGCACATAAGCATTCTCCAAAAACTTTTTTGTCAACTCTGCTGATTTTTCTACAGACATGTCCGACACGAAATAATCCCGCATCTCCTGATCCCCAGAATCAAACATCACCGGCGAACACCTGATATACGGCTCATCTTCTATTACCTTCCCTGCCCGCAAGCTCCAAAGTGCCTTGTTATACAATACCGGATTAAATAGCACTACTTTGGGCGTATACTTCCCTATGTCAATACTCTCCCTGTCCTCTTCCCTATCCGGATTCAAGGCAAAATATAAAGCCACCAGCATATCTAATGAAAAGTCCAACAACGTCGTAGGCATGCCATAATGCTGCAGACAGGAAGTGTGCTCTGCAATTCCATGCAACTGCTCAGTCCATAGGTCAGACATCTTCATCGTCAGATAATACGCATCCTGTAAAACTTTCGTCTGGTAAGCATATATGGAATATTTGATTTGCTCCTTTTCCTTGCCATGATACAGCCTATATAAACTGGGCAGCAGAGAGAAATCTTCATTGCATACGCCCCGATACCAGCAGGGCTGGCTTTCTTCTCTTGAATGCCTAATTAATTCCCTTGAGGCACTGTATGCATTTTGGAAAAACTGGCCTAAATTTTCAACTTGAATTTCTCCATAAGAAATATCATTCTCTTCTGTTATAGGATAGTAACTCGTATTTTTTCCAAGAACGCATTTGCTCGTCCAATCAAACGCAATCTCCTTCTGCGAAAAAATATCCATTACCAAAATATTCTTCTCCAAATCATCCCCGCATCCCTTGATTTTCTCAAATTCTAATTTTTTTCCAATCACTTGGTCCGTCATGGCATCACCCCAGAATGCTTTGACCTCTTCAAACATCATTTGGTAATACTTTAAAAAAAGTTTCTCTTCATGCAAAAATTTCAAATAGACTTTCTCAACATAATCCAAAAAGGCAATATATGTTTTTTCCCCAGATTCTTTCAGTTTTACAAAACATCTTTTTGCCTCTCTTCTATCAGAAGAACCGATCATGTCATATAATGTCATTCCCAATCTTCTTTCATAGGATCTCAATACAAAGGTTTCATCGACAGCCTCGCGAAACATCTTTTCTGTCTTAGGCGTAATATTTCTCTCCACTTCCAATTGATAGAACATCTGCAAATATTCCGCCACATCCAATCCAAATAAATGCACCGTATTCAAATCAGAAAAAGCCTCTCGATAAGCATGTGCAATATGCTTAACTTCATCTGCCGAATAAAAAAACTGTGAATCAGAATCCAGCATTCTGCGAACTAATCCCCGTATTTCTTTCTCTCCCTCTGCATTTGTTTCTCCTTCTGCTATTTCAGCAAATATCAAGTCTGACAAGCCCGACTTCCGGTCAAATAAATCATCCAGCGTATCATCTAAAATATATTTGTAGATACGCCGAAATTCATTTCTATTCTCACCCCAAAATTTATTGATAATCCATCGATCATATCCCTTATATCTTTCCCGCGTTCTATCATAAATCCTATCTAACCGTTCTGTCATGCGATCATCTTCTCCCACAATATATTTCCGCCCAAGAAGATACTTGAGTTCATCAGAAAATCGATATGCATCTATCATACGTCCCAACATGCGCTGAATTTGTTTCCTACTCCAGATATTAAGCAAGATGCGATTCCTCTTTTTTCTGCTGTAGGGCGCAATATAGTGAAACACTTCATGGCACAGAAACTTCACAGTCCCCTCAATATCCGTAAAGGCATCGAAGGGCAAATGAAATACGACAAATCTCTTTCTCTTGTTGGATTGGGGCAACTTATACATATCCGAATGGACATAGGCAGTAGACTCAAAATCAACGCAAAAAGAAATCTCATACTGACATTCCTCTTCATCGTGCTCCATCTGAAAGCCAATGTCAAATAATTCCGAAATAATGCCATAGTACATCTTCATGATATCGTTATAGGAACCAGCATAGATATAATTAAGATAGGGCACCTCTGTTGTAGAAATGGTTGACTGACGGATGTGAAGCAATATACTGTTTATAAAATGTACTCTCCCCATTAAATATCCCATTAGCCGTGGCAGAAAACCAGCGCAGGTCAACATGTTTTGCCGGAATCCTGACATCAAGGACGCACTTGCCAAGCAAAAGATGCTTAATATTCTTTTTCAATATCCCATGATTGCACAAT
The DNA here is from genome assembly GCA_949346185.1 of uncultured Lachnospiraceae bacterium. Lineage (GTDB taxonomy): Bacteria > Bacillota > Clostridia > Lachnospirales > Lachnospiraceae > Butyribacter. Next base: position 156 of record CASGVX010000308.1, on the reverse strand, counting down.
TCTTTCATAGCAGACTGAATGATTTCCTTCTTCCCCGATTTTAAATTAAGGCGAACTAACAGCGACGCATCCATCCTTCTATTCCAATTTTCTTTATTCATATTGACAAACGAGCTAATCTTTGAAAACAATTTATTTTCCCCAAGCATGTCCAGC
>CASGVX010000307.1 GCA_949346185.1 uncultured Lachnospiraceae bacterium | reverse complement strand
GGAGCTGATCAATGAATTTTTTGACATTACCCGCTTTAATTTGTCGGAGATTGCCCTAGAGTTTTCTTCGGTGAATGTATCCAGAATGCTGGAGCAGATGGCATATGAATTTCGCCCCATGTTTCGGGAGAAGAATCTCTCCTATCGTTTGGAACTCAAGGAAAATGTGGAGATTTCCTTGGATGTGGATAAGATGAGCCGGGTGTTTGACAATTTATTCAAGAATGCCTTTTATTACAGTTACGAGGATACCGAGATGGTGATTCGCCTAGGCGCATATGAGGATTGGGAGAGCATGCCTGGAGAGGGAGGATGTCTGGAAAGAGAGGCTGGGAAGGCATGGAAGTATTATATATCCTTTGAGAATAAGGGGAAGACCATTCCGAAAGCAAAGACGGAGCAGATATTCCAGCAGTTTTTCCGCATGGAGTCCGCCAGAGGCACCCGGACGGGGGGCGCTGGGCTGGGGCTTGCCATTGCAAGGGAGATTGTAAGGAAGCACGGCGGGGAGATGATTTGCCAGAGTCGGGATGAGGTAATTGTATTTAGTATATTTCTGGGGTGAGAGCAAAAGGAAGGAAATATGAATTTCTATGTAATACTGTCGTCGCAACTACATGATATAATAAGGGTATAGCACTTGTATTAAGAGGTGCTTACGCAACACTGCTATGTGCAGAAGGCGTGTGCATGGAGAAGTTATTTTTTATAAATTTACCGTGAGGTGTGATTTAATGATGCAGCATTTAAGAAAATCGTAAGAATTTCATAAGTTTAATTTTATAAATAAAACCGTCCTTCGGTGTAAGATAACTTACATTAGAGGGCGGTTTTTGCGTTCTGCGAGAATAGGACGTAGCTGCTGGCTTTCATTTGCACTGGCATGCCGGGACGAGGAGAGGGTTTGATGGGAACGAGTGAATAGGGAGGAATGTATTTATGGGATATGGACGAGGCAGACAATCAAGAGGAAGGCTGTTTCCAAGATTTCTTGGAAGAGTGATTTTCCTGCTGCTGATTTTTTGCTGTGGGTTTATTTTTTATTATATTGTGAATGGCCAGGCTTTGCCATTTAAAGACCAGACCCGGGCGCCTTATTCTGCTAAGAGGGCGGGAGGTGGTGGCGCAAGCAATCATGACGAGGGAGAGGGGAGCGGAGAGAAAAAGGAGGCGTGGCAGTTAATACTAGTCAACAAGTGGCATCCCATGCCGGAGGATTATCAAGTGGAACTGACGGAACTTTCCAACGGACAATCGGTGGACAGTCGGATGTATCCCTCCCTGCAGAAAATGTTTGATGATGCCAGAAGCCAAGGGATATATCCCACGGTGGCCTCGGGGTACAGAACGGCAAAGCGGCAGCAGAGCCTGCTGGATGAAAAAATTGCGGAGTACGAGGCGGAGGGCTGTACCGGGGCAGAGGCGAGAAGGAAGGCAAAGAAGTGGGTGGCGGTACCCGGAACCAGCGAGCACCAGCTTGGGCTGGGGGTGGATATCAATGCTGACGGGGTGCATTCCAAGGGGGAGGAAGTGTATGACTGGCTGGATCGGAATGGCTATCAATATGGCTTTATCCGCCGGTATCCCAAGGATAAGACGGGGATTACTGGCATCATCAATGAGCCATGGCATTATCGCTTTGTGGGCGTGAAGGCGGCGAAGGAAATATATCGTCGGGGCGTATGCTTGGAGGAGTATCTGGGAGAGGTTTCACATTGATATGGAGACGAGGGAGGTTCGAGATGGAATATGCAGAGGAGAGAGAGCAGGGGAAGAGAGGACAGAAAAGAGAAATGAAAAGAGAAATGAAAAGAAGTGGTGCCACAGGAACTGCCATATTATTTCTAGTGGTGATTGGGTGTTTGATTTCTGGAAGATTATTTTTTGCAGAGGTGAGGGGATTTCTAGGGGCGGGAGATTTTGAGATCCTGTCGGAAGAGGAGGAGACTTCCGATGTGTTGGTGCCTGGTGAAATTCCCCTCTATCTCCAGAAGGACAGGCGATGGAGGAAGGAAAGATATGGCAGTGATGCCATGGGTGTTACTGGCTGCGGTCCTACTTGCCTGAGCATGGTTCTATGCGGCCTGCGTCGGGATGAGAAATGGATGCCTGCAAGGGTCGCTAATTGGGCAGAAAGGGAGGGATATTATGTCAGTGGTTCTGGCTCCTCTTGGTCGCTGATGACGGAGGGGGCGGCAAAGCTGGGGCTGAGGGCGAAGCAGCTGCCGTTGCAGGAAGGAGTCATCAGGGAAAGGCTTCAGGCAGGGCATCCCATTATCTGCATCATGGGGCCGGGGGATTTTACCGATGCGGGACATTTTATCGTGTTGAGCGGAATGGATGAGGAGGGGAATATTGTGGTGAAAGATCCAAATAGCCGGGAAAACAGTGAGAAGGACTGGGATTTGAGGCGGCTGATGTGTCAGATGAAGAATCTTTGGGCATATTCCAATGCCGCCTAGTGCCTTGTCTCATTGATAATTAGCAAAACTACTTGTTTATTTGCACCATCGGTCTGCGTTGGCTTCGCTCGACGAAGCCAACGCTACGACTAAGAAATAATAAAAAATAAATTATTTATGTCACAAAAATATGGTAGTGTTGTCTAAATAAATAGGAGGTAAGAATCTATGAATAAAAAAACGAAGGAAGAATTACAGGCTTTGGTGGATAAAGCCACATCAGGGGATAAAAAAGCCCTTGAAACGCTTGTTACAAGCGTGCAGGACATTGTATTCAATTTATCTCTGCGGATGCTCGGCACATTTCCGGATGCGGAGGATGCCACGCAGGATATCCTGCTGAAAATGATTACCCATCTGTCTTCTTTTAGAGGTGACAGCTCATTTACAACATGGGTATTCAGCATTGCTGTTAATCATCTGAAAAACTACAAAAAGCATATGTTTGCCCGTTATCCCTTGAGCTTCGAGTATTATGCGGATGACATAGAAAAGGGAAAAATACGGGATGTGCCAGATTTAACGCAGAATGTGGAAAAGGACATTCTGGCAGAGGAACTGAAAATGTCC
>CASGVX010000306.1 GCA_949346185.1 uncultured Lachnospiraceae bacterium | reverse complement strand
CCGCTTCTGCAGATTAGAGCCGGTGGCTCCATCTAAGATTAGCTTCGACCGAGTAACTCTCTCATAAAATTCCTGCTTTGTCATCTCTCTTTCATCCCCTTATATTCTTGCCGATACCTGTTGCTAGCCGTTCTGTTTTCCACTTGCCGGCATCCGCTCCCAGTTCTCCTATTTCCACTTGCCATCATTCCCCTTCCGGCTCTACTTCCACAATAGCGATGGAGGCATCGCCCTTCTTCGCCTTTTCCACCACTGCCGCAGCCAGCTTAAAAAAATTCTTTCCGGAAGAACTGGCGCCACTCACCGCATCCAAATGATCCGCATCCTGCTTCTCCAGAAGCTGCGCCGCATAGGTGCGGGTATATTTGTTCGGATAGGTTCCCTGCAGCGGATTCATATTTCTCATGTATGCGATGTCCCAAGATTTGATAAATCCGCTTGCATTCTTTGCGTTATATTCCACAGAGACAATTTTATTCTCCATGACGCATATGGTGACAAACTCCTTCCAGCCAAAATTATATTCCGATACTTCCGCTGTATAGTAACCATCCTGCATCCCCTCTTTCTCACCGCAGGATGTAAGCAGGCTGCCTGCCAGCACGCATATTGACAGTACACATATTATGATCTTTTTCATCGTTGCCCATCCTCCCTTAACTTAAATTGTTCCGATACATGGCGAAGCTGCTGAGCCTGCCTGTTCAATTTCTGGCTGGCAGTGGAACTCTCATAACTTGCATCAAGATTCTGCTGAGCGAAATCACGAATCTGGGCAATCTGGCCAGACATATTTTCCAGAGAATGCTTCTGAATGCCCACACTTTCAGACAAACGCTCCGTAATGACAGAAATGTCATTGGAAACTTCCTCGATATCATGGAAGGATTCCGCAACCTTCTTCGCATAGACCGTGCCCTGCTTGATCGCCTCCATAGATTCGTTGATCATATCGGTGGTGTGCTGGGATGATTCTGCACTCTGAGCCGCCAGGTTCCTCACTTCCTCCGCAACCACTGCAAAACCAGCCCCGGCGCTCCCCGCTTTGGATGCCTCCACAGATGCGTTCAAAGCCAAGATATTGGTCTGGAATGAGATGTCCTCCATAAACTTAGTAATCTTGGTAATCTCCATGGCATTGCGGTTGATTTCTTCCATGGCATCCAAGAGATTGGTCATATTCTCATTGCCCGTGCCAATGCTCTCCTTCGCCGTCCCCATCAGGCTCCCCACAAGATTCGTATTGCTATCCACATCCTGGATATTCTGTTCGATGGCCAAAGTCTCCTGAGATAATACGTTCAGAGAATTTGACTGCTCTGTAGAACCATTATGTACCTGTCCGGCACTCTCAGAAACGATATTCGCTGTCATGAACACCTCCTGAGAAGACTTCTTAATGGACTGCAGCATCTGGTTCATAGAGCTGATAATGTCATTCAGCGACTCCTTCATTATGACAAAATCACCGTCAAAGGTTCCCTGCACCTCCACCTTGAAATTACCGCCGGACATGCATTCTAAAATATCAGAAAGTTCAGAAATATATCCATTGATGCTCTCCACCGTATCCCTCAATGCCCGAGATAACGCTCCCGTCTCATCCTTAGAGCGAATGATTTCCGTGGGTGTCTTCAAGTCTCCCTTTGCCAGAAGGCCAATCCTGCCCGTCACCTTCTTCAAGGATTTCTGGATTTTAGAAGAGAATCTAAAGGTAAACATAATTGCCAGTGCCAGCAAAATGCCTGTCACGGCAATGCTGAACAGAATGCTTTCATCCGCCGGCCCCATAAAGTCCTTCTGGGGGACAATGACAGCCAGATACCACCTCGTGCCGTTGATGGGGGCATAGCTCACATAAGAGGTCTCTCCTGATGCTTCCATCACGGATATCCCCGTCACGCCGGAAGACACCTTCTCAAGCATGCCTTTTAATTTTGCCTCATCCTGAATATTCGCTTGGTCAACCACAAGCCCCTGATCCCGATTCCCCATGATTTTGCCTTCCTGATTCACAATATAGGCATCGGCATTCACGCTCAAGTTGATATTGCTCAGCACATCGTTCAGCACGTCATATTTATAATTTCCCACCAGATAGTATAAAAGCTTCTGATTGGACATGATCGGGACTCCCACCGCAAACTCCAGTTCCCCGTCAGAGGAAGTCACATCATCTATCACCAGATTCTGCGTCTCGCCCAGCAGAGGAAACATGGCCATATCGCTAATCCCTTTCGGACATGCCTCATCCCCCAGATATAGCTTTCCCTGAGCGTCATATAGCCCCAGCCATACAAACTCAATCCCCGACTGGGCCTTCTGAAGCACTTCTCTCTTTTCCCTGAGAGAAGAATCTTTCCGAGTAATCACCTCATTGTCCCCAATCATAAAGATTCTGTCCGCCAGCATATGCATATTTCCCTCAATATTCTGGGATGCCGTCTTAATCATAGAGGGCAATACATCCTGCATCACCTCGTTGGTAAGGGTTTTCATAGATGCGGTCATGACAAGCATCAAGACTGCTGCCACAACCATTACAATCAACAAGGTATTTACCACTATTTTCTTCTTGATATTCACATCTCTCTCCTCCGTTCTTATGATACTGTGTCTATTTTATCTTTTTCCTTATGATATGACAAGCATAAAATTACCCATCCACTAGCGAACCTTTTCTTTTTTCTTAATGTCAAACCCGGCATCCCGATATAATGTCACTGCCCTCTGATTCCACTGGGCTACATGTAAAATTATTTCATCATATCCCTGCTCTCTGACTTGATTCATTCCCCATAATAACAGCCTTCGTCCCAGACCGCTCCCCTGAAGGGGTTTGCGCACAATGAGATCGTCTATTTCATTTCCATAGCAGGAAACGGCTCCCGCAATGATTCCATCCTGCATGCAAAGATATGTGCTGCTTGCCTTATCCTCCATTTGGGAATAATCCGTATAAAAATTGAACGGTTCAACTTCCAAATCTTTTCTCATTTCGTAAAAGCACTCATTATATGTTTGCATATATTC
>CASGVX010000305.1 GCA_949346185.1 uncultured Lachnospiraceae bacterium | reverse complement strand
ATGGTGGCGGAGGTGCAGAAGAGTGGCGGTATTGCGGGATTCATTGATGCGGAACACGCCTTGGATCCCGTGTATGCAAAGAGGATTGGCGTGGACATAGACAATCTCTATATCTCCCAGCCGGATACGGGGGAGCAGGCTCTGGAGATTGCCGAGACCATGGTGCGCTCCACCGCCATTGATATCGTCATCGTAGACTCTGTGGCGGCATTGGTGCCCAAGGCTGAGATCGAGGGAGAGATGGGGGACAGCCACGTGGGTCTGCAGGCCAGGCTCATGTCCCAAGCCTTGAGGAAGCTTACGGGAATTATCGGCAAGACCAGCTGCAGCGTTATCTTCATCAACCAGCTTCGGGAGAAAGTGGGCGTGATGTTCGGCAATCCTGAGACGACTACTGGCGGAAGGGCATTGAAATATTATTCTTCCGTTCGCTTGGAGGTTCGTCGGGGAGAGCAGATTAAGAAGGATGGGGAAGTGATAGGAAACCGCACGAAAATCAAGGTGGTAAAGAATAAAGTGGCGCCGCCTTTCCGCACCGCAGAGGTGGATATCGTGTATGGCGAGGGGATTTCCAGAGTGGGAGAACTGCTGGATATCGCCGCCGATGAAAAGATTATCGTCAAGAGCGGCGCGTGGTATGCCTACGAGGGTGACAAGATTGGCCAGGGGCGGGAGAATGCCAAGGTCTATCTGACAGAGCACCCCGATATTCTGGCAGAAGTGGAGAGAAAAGTCAGGGAGAAATTATTTGATGTGGATGCTTCGGGGGAAGAGGAGGCTTTGGCAGTTCCGGAAAGCGAAGAAGCGCCAGAGGAAGAGAAGAAATAGAAAGAAGTTTTGGATTGTCTGTGCCAGCGGAGTTGGCATGTTGGGAAATGTGGAAGCAAGGGAGGAGGGATCCGGAATGGATCCCTGTTCTCTTTTATAGGAAGAGAGGAGCGTGGAAATGGAAGAGGAATTTCTGCGGGGGAGAAAGAAGGCCATGTCCCTTTTGAACCACAGCGATAGAACGAAGTGGGAACTGCAGGACAGGATGGAGAGGGCGGGATTTTCCCAGGAGGTCATTGCTGATGCCATAGCCTATGTGGAGGGTTTCCATTATATTGATGATTTGCGATATGCCAAGAGATTTGCGGAAATCTATCGGGAGACAAGGAGCATCCGCCGGATTCGGCAAGATTTGAAAAAGAGGCATGTGCCGGAGGAATATATTGAAATGGCATTGGAGGAGATTCATTATGATGATTCGTCTGCCCTTGCCAGAGAATTGGGAAAGCTGTGGGTGGATGGCGGGGAACTTTCCTACGGGGAGAAGCAGAAAATAGCGGCAAAATTATACCGCAAAGGCTTTCGCACGGAGGATATATTTCAGGCCATGGGAAATTGAAAAAGGGGAGCGAATGGATAGAATTGTGCAATATGCACAAAAATAGACGTGTTAAATTAGTTGTTTTGCATATTTACATGAATTTTAAATCGTGCTATGATTGTTTCAGTCGAAAGTTAAAAGAGAATTGATTAAGAAAGTAAAAGAAGAAGATGTTTTTGCAGAAATGATTTGATTGATAGTATCGGTGGATGATAATTGTTAATCTCAAGGTAGATGGATTTTTTGCAAAGTGTGTGAGAGAAGACACAGAAGAGAAGAAGTTGATGGCGAGTTGTTATAGTTGATGGTTGTTGAAGGAGTTGAAAGGGCGGTAGAACAGTTAGCTCGGGAGGAGAGCATTTAAGTTTAGAGTGAATGTAAGGTAAGATGTTTCGGTGGAAGTTTCTGTCGATGGATGGGGACGAGATGTTCGAATGAGTCCGCGATTGGTTCCGAAGATGGGAATCACGAATCTACATTATCCGATAATCAGAAGAAGACGCATTTATTTGATGAGTATGTATGGCAGGGTAGGTCGCCAAGATGTTTTTGTTATTTTCCCCGATTGGAAAATTTGTTTGACAAGTCTGCTTGCTGTATGAAATTCCGATTTTAGTTGTAAAGTCATGGATAAGACGACGTTATCTTTCTGCGGATGCAACGAGTTGCTGGTTATTGTGAGTAGCAACGGCTGCTGTTTCTGCGGAAGTTTGTTTGATATATTTTATATATTTATTTTTTCACTTTGATAATATTTCCGGAAAATATTATAAATAAACCATACTTTGATCATGCAGATATGCATGTGAGAAGTAAATTAAGCAAAGGAGGAATTTTTATGAAGAAACTTTCAAGAAAGGTCTTGGGAGTGGTTTCGGCAGCAGCAATGACGCTGACATCTTTTGCAGGTGCTAGTGCGAATTCGTTGACGAATCCGAACATTCTCTTGACAGACAAAACAGTGACAGGTGGCAGCACCTACATCAGCACGTATCTGAAGGCGGATTACTTCGCTAAGAGTGCGTTCAAGGTAACTTATCAGTATTTGCGATTGGATGCTGATGGGAAGTATTACGACAAGGATGAGAAGGTGGAGAAGCCGATTGACTACAAGGACACCTTTGACTTCAGGGTGTTCGACACCAGTTGGGGAGGCTGGAATCCCACGGCGGTGGGCGAGGCAGATCCGGAAGTAGGTGAAGTTTACACTGGGACTGCATCTATTGCAGACATTGAGAGCAAACTTAAGACTGGTTTAGGCGTGCAGGGTATCAACTTCGAGACTGGCAATATCGGTGATACGGTAGTTAAGGTACTCTCTCTGGAGTATGTGAATGCTAATATGGAGGGTGCTTCTGCTACCTTTGCAGGTAAAGGATGGACAAAGGGCGAAGGTGGAATGAAGGATTTGGCTAAGACGGAAGGTTCTGGCAAAATTACCATGACCGACTGGAATATCCAGATTAGCGATATCTGCGCTTACGGCTTCAAGAATCCTACTGTGGACGTAACGGTTAAGTACGATTCCGTTCCCAGTGACTTCGTACAGGCAGAGATTCTGGCTGGCGTGGGTGACAATGCGAAGCCGATTCTGTCATATTATCCGAAGGTTACCAGCACGGGTACAGTTACTTATACCACGGAGTTCAATGCAAGTCTGACTGCTA
>CASGVX010000304.1 GCA_949346185.1 uncultured Lachnospiraceae bacterium | reverse complement strand
AGATTCCACGCATTTCTGCAAGGTTCTTCGGTACGTCTCCCGGTCAATAGCATGGCATGTCAGGTATCCCTTGGTTTTCACGGGAAATTTCCCCCAGGCAGAGGCATAAGCCCAGGCAACGGCCATGCTGGCATAGTATTCCTCCACATGCAATGCGCCCAGCACCTCCAGCACCCGGTCAATATATTCCTCTGTCAGATAATGATTCAATAGCATCACCGCTACCACCCGCACCTCGTATTCCTCCCTGCTCTCCCGATACTTCATGAGAAATTCCCACACCTTCTCCGGATGCTTTTTCGCTATCTTGAAGGAATTGCAGAAGGAATCATTTACCGACCAATTAGTAATCCGGGGGATAAACCGTTCTGCTTCCTCAAGGATTTCCTCCACAGGTGCTTTGGCATATCCGATCGTCATTCCCTGAAGCATGGCCTCCTCAAAAAATCGAATATCGGAAAATGCCAGATAATCTTTCCAATTCCCCTTTGCCAGCTCCCTCGCCTTCTTCCTAAGCATGGGCAGGCGGATTCCCAAGAGGTGTTCCTCCCCCGGAATCAAAGCGGCACTGAAGGACTGGTAATCTTCCTCCGCCTGCTGTTTCAGCCATTCCTGCACTTCTTCCCTAAGCATCCATTCCTCCCCTCTCCTAAAGCAAATATTCACAACTGCACATCCTCTCATGCCATACGCCCTCTACTAGCAGCAGAGGGCGTTGACATCGTAACTTTTGCTACATCTCCATAAAATCCATCAGGGAAATCTGATTCGTATGGGGCAAATCCCCCATCAGCCCCAGTTTTCCCATCATCTCCACCGTGCCTGCCGACACCTTGCAGCGATTCTTAAAATCCTCCCGGGACAGAAATGCTCCCTTGCTCGCCTCGTCCTCGATCATCTCCGCCGCCTTATCCCCCAGCCCGTCTATGGTGGCGAAGGAGGGCATCAATTTCCCGTCCACGATCTGGAACCGATTCGCCTTGGAGCGGTAGATATCAATCTTCACAAAATCAAAGCCTCTGGCATACATCTCTTGGACGATCTTCATATCTTCCAAGGTATTCTTCTCCTTGTCCGATAATTCATTCTTCCTACGGTTATAATCCTCAATATAATGATTCAGCCGCTCCTTCCCCATGCACATCAGCTCATAGTTGAAAGAGGTGGCCCGAATGCTGAAATATGCCGCATAGTATGCCAAGGGATAGTGTACCTTAAAATACGCCACCCGCAAAGCCATCATCACATAGGCCGCCGCATGAGCCTTGGGAAACATATATTTAATCCTACGGCAGGATTCCAGATACCACTCCGGCACATTGGCGGCCCGCATGTCCTCCTCCATATCCGGGGTGAGCCCCTTGCCCTTACGGACACTCTCCATAATCTTAAAAGAACGCTCATTCTCCACCCCCATATGAATGAGGTAGGTCATGATATCATCACGGGTACAGATTGCCGTGGACAGGGTACAGTCCCCATTCTGGATAAAATACTGGGCATTGTTCAGCCACACGTCCGTCCCATGGGACAGCCCGGAAATGCGCACCAGGTCAGAAAAGTTCCTCGGCTTGGCATCTAAGAGCATCCCGATGACGAAAGGCGTGCCAAACTCCGGCAATCCCAGACAGCCCAAGGTGCACCCACCGATATCCTCCGAAGTGATTCCCAGCGCTTCCGTACTCTCGAAGAGAGACAGTACCTTTTTGTCGTCCATGCGGATTTTGCCTGCCTCCACCTTGGTTAAGTCTTCCAGCATTCGAATCATGGTGGGATCCTGATGCCCCAAGATATCCAGTTTCAATAGATTTGCGTCAATCTTATGATAGTCAAAATGGGTGGTGATAATCTTCGTGGTCATATCGTTGGCCGGGTGCTGCACCGGGGTAAAGGTATAGATTTCCTCCCCCACGGGAAGCACTACGATGCCGCCGGGATGCTGTCCCGTGGATCGGCGCACCCCCTCGCAACCGTGGGCAATGCGCTCAATCTCTGCGCTCCTCTTATGAATTTCCCGCTCCTCGCAGTATTTTTTCACATAGCCATAGGCAGTCTTCTCCGCCAAAGTACCCACCGTCCCCGCCCGGAAGGTCTGCCCCGCCCCGAAAATCACCTCCGTATAGTCGTGGGCATTGCTCTGGTACTCGCTGGAAAAATTCAGGTCGATATCCGGCTCCTTATTTCCTTTGAAGCCCAGAAATGTCTCGAAGGGAATATCATGCCCTTCCTTTTCTAACATTGCCCCGCACTGGGGACACTTCTTGTCTGGCAAGTCGCATGCCGAATTTCCAGAATGGGCTTTCAATTCCTCCGAGTCAAAATCATAGTAATGGCATTCCTTGCAGTAATAATGCGCCTGCAGGGGATTGATTTCCGTGATGCCAGCCATGGTGGCGGCAAAGGAAGAGCCCACGGAACCCCGGGAACCCACCAGATAACCGTCCTCATTGGATTTCCACACCAATTTCTGCGCTATAATATACATTACCGCATAGCCGTTGCTGATAATGGAATTTAACTCCCTCTCCAGCCGCTCCGTCACCACCGAGGGCAAATCCGGGCCATAGATATCATGAGCCTTATGATAGCAGATATCCCGCAGATCCTGATCAGAATTTTCTATCTGGGGCGGGCATTTCCTAGGACTGCAGGGGGTAATCTTATCCACCATGTCTGCAATGAGATTGGTATTAGTAATGACAATCTCCTCCGCTTTCTTCGCTCCCAGATACTGAAATTCTGCCAGCATCTCCTCCGTAGTGCGAAAGTACAGGGGAGCCTGGTCATCCGCATCAGCAAATCCCTTTCCCGCCATGATAATTCGTCGGTACACCTCGTCCTCCGCCTCCAGAAAATGCACATCGCAGGTGGCAACCACCAATTTTCCATAGTCCTCCCCCAGCTTTACTATCCTCCGATTAATCTCCATCAAGTCATTTTCATCCTGAATCTGGGGGTAGCGGTTCTGATCCCGCACCATGAATTGATTATTTCCCAGAGGCTGGATTTCCAGATAGTCATAGAAATTTACCAGCCGGTCAATCTCCTCCTCCGGCCTCTCCTCC
>CASGVX010000303.1 GCA_949346185.1 uncultured Lachnospiraceae bacterium | reverse complement strand
GTATCCGCGGATATCAGCGGACAGGGCGATTCCCCCTTCCTCCAGAAGTCGCTTGCACTTGAAGTACTGTCCCACAATCTGGAAGCGTCCCTCATGGTATGCCTTCTCCACCAAGGGATGTTCTGTGATGTCGCAGTTTTCCTCGTTGAGGCAGATGATTTTGGCATCAAACTCTACCAGCGTTCCTTGCCAGCCCTTGACATTTTCTTCCTGAGAGGGGGACAGGGGCTGCTTTCCAAAATGGTCATAGAAAATCTGCTTTGGAATCATGGCGTAGTCTTCCTGAAAATAGGATTTCAGGCGGTTCTGCAGATGGGGGTGTTTGGCAAAGTCCGTGTGTTCCTCGATAAAACCTTTATATTCCGTTAATTGATTGACGTATAGGTCTGCAAAGGCTGGGCGGCGCACGCACATAAAGAGCAGGAGATGGGCGATATAGGGCGCCATCTCATGGACAATCTCCGGATTAGCGTGTTCCTTGATATATCGCACTGCGTCCACGCTGCCCAGAATCTGCTTATCGGAGATGCTGGAGACTGTGGAACTTTCGTGTCGGAGATAGTGGTAGTAGGCGTAGGGCACGTAGGTGATTCTATTTGCATAGGACATCATCACCGGCAGCAGAGCCACATCCTCAAACCAGAAGGAGGGAAATTCAAATCTCCTGATGAAGTCAATCTGGTACAGCTTGGTGCAGGTGGTGATGAGGTATTCTGAGTTTTTGATGAAATCCTCCCCGGTATAGACCTTTCTCGGCGAGAAGTTGAAACTGCCCTCGATGGTAATCTCTTCGTGCAGCCCATGGCGGTAGAATGGGCAGAATACCACCTCGCTGTGGTGTCTGATGGCGGAGGCATAGAGCTGGGAGAGCATGTCTTTCTCCACCGTGTCATCGGAGTCCATGAAGAGGACGTAGCTGCCGGAGGCTTTTTTCACGCCCAGATTTCTAGCAGCGCCGGCTCCAGCATTTTCTTGGGAAATGATCTGGATTTTGTCTGGGTGATTTCGGCAGTATTCCTCTGCGATGGACAGGGAATCGTCTGTGGAACCATCATTGATCACCAGAATCTCATAGGAATGGAATGTCTGGTTCAAGACGGAATCCAGAGCCGCCGCAATGTACTTTTCTGCATTGTACATAGGCATGATTACGGAAATCTTTGTTTTCTTTTTCATTTTCAAGTTCCCCCTCTTATCTTTTACTTTCTGAAAGAAATGGCAAGCATCCAATCGTAACTATGCAAAATTTCTCTCAATTCGGCAAAGTGAATTAAGCGCACTCTTCCTTTATGGCGCATTGTGCATGGGATTACTCCTTGATATGGAGCGCTTGGAATAGGAAGTCCTGAGAGGCCTTCCGCTCCCGGTTCAGGCGTTCATAGACCTTGTTGTAATCTATGGATGCGATGGGGGGCAGTTCCTGATCGTTCTGCAGGAATTTGTCATCCAGATCCATCAGATGCAGAAGGCTGGTCACCCGGGAGTCCTTCGTGCCTCTTGCATAGGTATAGAAGTCCTTTTTGAAAATCAGTGAAAAGCACACGCCGTGGAATGCGTTGGTAAACACATAGCTGGCATTCTGGAAGTATCCCAAGAATTCCTCGATGCCTGCGGAAATCTTCACCTTGTCCAGATAGAAGTTGCCGTAGTACACGCTCACCTCGATGACTTTTAGCCCTAGCTCCCTTGCGGTCTTTCTGGCATCCCGCACCATCTTCTTATTGTTTTTCAGGCAGTTGTATACCAGCACATATCCCTGCTCTTTCGGCGGGGCAATGATATCTTCATAATCCTTGGCATCCAGAAGCAGGGTTGGATCCAGCACGTTGTATACTTTCTTGTCTGTGAATTGCTGGGTAAATTCCGTGCCCTGCACTTCCCGCACGGAAATGGCGTCAAAGTTCTTCAAAAGTTCCCGGAATTTCGCCTGGCGCTTTTCGGAAAATTTGGTGTATCCGATGCAGGCGGCGTAGGAAATCTTATTCTTATCCTCCATGGAGGGCAGGTTGCAGAAAAAGCCATTGTCAAAGCCCTGAGTACTGTGGGGGCTCCAAATCACGTCGCTCTCGCAGATGACGGTGTCGAAATCCAGCTTCGCTTTTTTTAATTGCTTTTCCGTATACCGTCTGGTGGAGCGGTAGTGCTCCTCAAAGAATTTCATGAATTTATTGTACTTGACGATGTTTGGGAAAAAATTCCCCAGCCAGAACAAGGAGCGGCGGAACTGCTCCTTTGGCTGCTTGGCAATCACAGGATATTTCATGTTGTATGATTTCATAAAGCGGGGCAGATAGTCTATGATGACATTGTCGATGCCGTGCATGTCCAGATAGTGCTGGAAGGCATAGGAATGCAGTGCCGCTCCATAGTTCAGGTGCTTTGAATATTTGTTGATGCTGATAATGCCTACTTTCATATTTTCTTTTTCTCCTTTTTAACTGATAGGAAATCGCTCGAATTACCGATGTGAAGAACGCTGGTTTTGCGTTCTTCTTAGAACTTTAGTTCTTTGAGGAAGCATAGTCTTTCTTGGGCAGCGCTCTGTGCTGCCTTTAGAAAGGCTCTTCCTCTTTTTTGCCATATAGGAAATTGCTCGAAATGTGGCAGTATACCAACAAGAATTTTCGGGAAAAATTCTTGCAAGGGAATGCGCTGGCATTCCCTTTTTTTATTTGCCGAAGCATTCTTCGTGGATTCGCTTTGCCAAAGTTTCTGTGGCCGTGCCCTTTTCGTAACTGCCAAAAAGGCTTTGGTGTCCCGATACGCCTTTCTGGTCATTCTCGTCATAGTTTCGGATGTTATTCACAAGCTCTTCGTTATTTTTTGCCAGTGGGAACTGCCAATCCCTGACATCCACATAGAACCCCTGTTTTTCCAGATATTCATCCAGATCCACTGTATACAGGAAGCAGGGTCTGCCAAGGAGGGAGTAGTCCCACACGCTGGAGGAATAATCTGTGATTAAAATGTCTGATGCCAGCAGCAAGTGCTGCATGTCCCCATATTCAGTGACATCGATGATATGCTGTCCGTGCAGATCGTCTGGCAGCCGTTTCTTGATGAAATA
>CASGVX010000302.1 GCA_949346185.1 uncultured Lachnospiraceae bacterium | reverse complement strand
ATCTTCGCCGCCCTCGCTGACAGAATCCTCCTTAGAATACCTCATCCCAGCAAACCCTGACTGGTATATCAAATCTACAATCAGCTTCATCTCGTGAATGCACTCGAAATATGCATTTCTCGGGTCATAACCAGCCTCGCACAGCGTCTCGAAACCGGCCTGCATCAATGCGCACACGCCACCGCAAAGCACTGCCTGCTCGCCGAACAAATCTGTCTCCGTCTCAGTGCGGAAGTCTGTCTCCAGCACGCCAGCCCTTGCGCCGCCAATTCCCAGCGCATAGGCGAGAGCCTTCTCCTGCGCCTTGCCTGATGCATCCTGATGAACAGCCACCAGGCAGGGTACGCCCTTGCCCGCCTGATACTCAGAACGCACCGTATGTCCCGGACCCTTTGGCGCAATCATGGTCACGTCCACATCTGCCGGGGGAATGATCTGGTTAAAGTGAATGGCAAATCCATGGGCGAACATCAGCATATTGCCCGCTTCCAAATTCGGCGCAATATCCTTCTTATACATGTCTGCCTGCTTCTCATCATTAATCAGAATCATGATAATGTCAGCTTTCTTTGCCGCCTCTGCCGCCGTGAACACTTCAAAGCCCTGCTTCTCAGCCTTCGCCCAGGACTTGGAGCCCTCATAGAGACCGATGATTACATTGCATCCTGACTCCTTCAAGTTCAGGGCATGGGCATGCCCCTGGCTGCCGTAACCGATAATTGCGATGGTCTTTCCATCCAATTCAGCCAAATTACAATCTTCCTGATAAAAAATCTTTGCTGCCATATTAACATCCTCCTAATAAATTATAGTTGTCATACAACTGAACATATCTTGTATGACAACTATAATATCTCCATTTCTTTCATCTGTCAATAGGAATTTGAAAAAACATGCACAAACATCTATTTTCGCATTACAATTCACGGTCATTCATCCCATCATAAAACAGCCAAAGATGCGTTCGCATCCAACGACGACGCTACTTCTTCTCTTCCTGCCACTGCAGCTCCTCTGTCCAAAATGCATGATGCAGATGAATCGTCACTGCGCTTTTCAACGCCTGAGCATCCCGCTTCTCCAGAAAATTCATAATCATAATATGGTCTTTGTAGGCATCCTCTGCAATCACGTCCAGATTGTAATCCAAAGCAAAAGTCTGCTCAATGGTCTGGGTGAGCATGGGCATGAACTGCCCCAGAAAAACATTGTGGGATGCCTCGATAATGGCACTGTGAAAGGCGATTTCCGAATTAATCCGCTCCCTGCCCGATGGATTCCGCAACAGAAAATTCTGGCACTCTTCCCCCAGTTCCAATATGCGGGCAACTTCCTCGTCGCTTGCCCTCAGGCAAGCTAGAGCGGCGGCCTCCGGCTCGAAAATCATCCTAGTCTCATAGAGATCTCGGAGGGTCACTTTCGTGTCAGAAAATTCATGGATGGCCAGGCGCTCTCCCGCCATCCGCTCCAACTTGTCAGCCACAAAAGTGCCCTTCCCCCGCTGCACCACCAAAATCCCTTCCGACACCAGAATCCGTATAGATTCCCGCAGGGTAGTCCTGCTCACGCCCAATTCCTCCGACAGTTCATTTTCATTGGGCAATTTCTGCCCATATTGATATTTATGCTCATCGTGAATCTGTCGCCTGATGATTTCTGCCGTTCTCTGGGACAAATTGCTTTTCTCTTCCATGGCCGCTCCCCCTGCCCGCAAAATATAACTACCATTTCACTACCGTTCACACCAATACCAGATTCTAGCGTACTGTAATATTAATTATCCAAATCGTCATCAAACTCCTCGAACATATCCTGCGCGCCACGGCTGAGCCCCGTCACCCCAGTGCGAACCATCTCCTTTATCTCATAGCCGTCCATTAATTTGATAAATGCATCCAGCTTATTCTGATTGCCCGTCAGCTCAATCATCAGGGTATCCACTCCCACGTCCACAATCTTTGCCCGGAAAATATCCGCAATAGCCACAATGGCTGGCCTTTCCTGGGCAGTGGCAGCCACCGTCACCAGTATCAGTTCCCGGCAAACCCGCTGGCCATGCTGCAGTACTTTCACGCTGCGCACATCCTCCAGTTTCGCCACCTGTTTTTCAATCTGATCCAATACCTGATCATCCCCCCGCACTACCACCGTCATCCGGGAAAATGAGGAATTTTGCGTCTCACCCACCGTGAGGCTGTCAATATTGTATCCCCTGCGGCTGAACAGGCCGGAAATTCTGCCCAGCACCCCCGATGTATTGTCCACCAAAATTGATAACACACGCTTCTTCATAATCGTCCCCCATTCTTTCTTCCAAACATGCCGCCCCAGGCGGCACAGGCAATCCAAAAGACAACTGGATGTCTTAGAAAAACGCTGCTTTTGCATTCTTCCTTCATCTATAAACTTCGTAATATTTTATCAAGAAGGCAATCCAATGTCAAGAAAAGGAACAGCGCCCCGAACGCAACATCTTATACAACGTTACTATTCACGGTCATTTCTAGAAAAAGACAAGAATCCTTGTGCTTGCACAAAAAGTGATTTGCCAGAAATCTTAATAATTCTTAAAAGATTCTTTCGTTTTTCTTAATAACATTATGATAAATTAGGAATATCAAAACACATATTCCAAAGACCAGTGAAAAGAAAGGGGGCGAGTCATATGGATAGAAATATTAGCAAAAAGAAAGGGGCGAGGCATATGAATAGGAATATTATCATAAAGAAGGGAATCCTTGTATCAGCGATGGCAGCCATCTGCCTATTCCAAGCAAAGGCAGAAAAAGCCAACGCTGCCTCAGAGCCGGCAATCGCAAACAACGAAGCTGTTGTCTATCTAGACAACACAGATCAGATTTCTGTACAGGGGGAGGGAATCCAGTCGGTTTCCTACTCCTCCAGCAAGAAGAAGATTGCGACCATCAGCCAGAAGGGAAAAATCAACCCCAAGAAGAAGGGAACGACCACCATCCAGGCAAAGGTCACTTACCAGACTGGGGGACAGAACCATCAGAAGACGTTATCGTACCAGTTGAAAATACTTGGCAAGTCAGAGGAATATTTTGAATTTACAAAGGCTCGCAGCA
>CASGVX010000301.1 GCA_949346185.1 uncultured Lachnospiraceae bacterium | reverse complement strand
CCGCCGCCTGGGCATTCCCCTTCGCAGCCATGCCGAAGCACAAAGCCAGTCCAGAAACTAGGAATAATTGTTTCCATTTTCTCATAAATAAAACCTCCTTCTAATGTAATGAAATCATCGCACTTCCATTCTACTATGTTATCCCTTGCATAGCAAGATATATTTCTTGACTATCAGTTTAAAAAGCAGCCGCCCACAACGAGCAGCCGCTTTCCTATCGTCACCATATGATATACGCTAATGATACGGCATCAATGCATTCCATTTTCTGCATCTATCGCCATACCAATTTAAAACAATGCATTGACCAACATGCTTTTATCTAGACCACAAAAAACTGCCAGATGACTGAGGACTTCTGGACATATTGCGCAAATCCTGAACCTTCTTGATCTTCAGCTTGGATTTCTTAATCTTGCATGTAAGGGTCTTTGCCTTGCCATTCTTAAGATTAATGGTCTTCTTCTTCAGAGAATAGGTACCAATCTTCTTACCCTTCTCATTCCAGACAGTCACCTTAAAACTCTTAAGTTTCTTTGCCACGCGACCAAATCTGTTGATGATTCTCACTTTGGCAATCAGGTTTCCCTTCTTGTCATAGGATACCTGATAAGTATTTGACGTAACCTGTCCCCGAGGTGCCTTGCTAATGGACAGCTTGCCCACCTTGTACACATTGTCCTTTACGGTCACTTTGCAGGTTCCCACCACAGTATTCCCATTTTTCACCGTAACCGTAGAAGTTCCTTTCTTCTTTCCCGTCACGGTACCTCTGGCATCTACGGAGACAGCCTTGGTATTGCTGGAAACGTATGTAAATTTAGCGCCGCCGGCATTGAGCACGTTCACCTTGTCCTTAAAGCCCTTCGTGACAATAATGCTCTTGGTATCCAGAGAGGGCTTCACCGTATTCTGCACCGGAAGAAATGCCCCTAGCACATGGAAGGGCTGGCTTTCAGCAAAAGTCAGAGAAATCTTGTAGGTACCGGAAGTGGCATTGGCGATATCAATGTAGTAGATGCCTTCCCCAGCCTGCGTCAACCTCCATGAAGTATCTGTCGCCGTAACATTCTTTGGTCCAAATACCACCGTCCCATTGCTTCTAGCAATTTGATAGGTAAAATTGCACCATGCAGCCGTCATAACGCCCAATGAGAGTTGGCCGTTTGACGGAAGTGTAAATGTCCGAGATACGGGCTGGCCTGCTGTAGCCGTAGGCGTGGTACTCTCCGTCCTCGTGTCAATCACCGTAACCACACTGCTCTCCGCAGCTTCTGCTTTCTGATTCTGGAAAGGTATTCCCGTCAAGCAAAGAGCCAGCATCAGAAGGGCTGCTGTTGCCTTTTTCATAAATGATTTCATAATAATATTCCTCCTATTGATGAATAAAAGTGACGATGTCCGTCGCAATACACGACCTATGACATAGATTTTACTCCATCCTACTGCAATAATCAATGTAAAAATTTCACAATATTTTCACAATTCATGTTAAGATTCACCAGCAACTCAAAAAATGGATAGAATCGTTGTGCATGCAGCCCCCGCCGGAGGCGGGGAATCTCGCAGAGCGAGATTCGAAACCATTCAGCCAATCTGCCCCTTTAACACCTCTGTCGCCTTTTTCAGAGCGTCCGGTATCCCTGCCGGGTTCTTTCCTCCCGCCTGAGCCATATTGGGACGGCCGCCGCCGCCGCCGCCCACGCAGGAAGCAATCTCCTTAATCATATTTCCGGCATGGGCTCCCTTCCCGATGGCCTCCTCCGTGGCCATGGCAAGAAGCATCACCTTGCCCGCTGCCGCAGAGGCAAGCACCACCACGCCCTCGCCAATCTTTTCCTTCATCTGATCTCCCAGATTGCGCAGACCGCTCATGTCCACATCCTGCACATCCATGGCAAGAAGCTTCACGCCTTGGATTTCCTGAATCCGGCTGTCCACATCTCCCACCGCATCCTTTGCGAGCTTTGCTTTCAATTTCTCGTTTTCCCCTTGGAGTGCCTTTATTTCCTCCTGCAGGGAGGCAATCTTCTTCGCCAAGCCATTCACATCCGTCTTGGCAGCCTTCGCCGCCTCCTTCAGAGAATCTTCCATCCCGGCATAATGCTTCATAAGCCCTGCCCCGGTCAGCGCCTCGATACGGCGTACTCCGGCGGCCACCCCGCTCTCGCTTATGATCTTAAAGTAGGAAATCACGCTGGTGCTGGCCACATGGGTGCCGCCGCAGAGTTCCACGCTGAATGCCTCGCCCTCCGGCTTTCCCATCTGCACCACCCGAACCTTGTCGCCATACTTCTCACCGAACAGAGCCATGGCTCCGGTCTTCTTGGCATCCTCCAAACTCATTTCCTCCGTGACAACCTGAAGATCCTTTGCAATCTCCCCATTCACGATATCCTCCACCCGCTGGATTTCCTCCGGCGTCATGGCAGAGAAATGGGAAAAGTCGAAGCGCAGCCTGCCTGCATCCACATAGGAGCCCGCCTGTTCCACATGGCTTCCCAGAACCATGCGCAGTGCCTTCTGTACCAAGTGGGTGGCGCTGTGATTCTTTTCCGTGGACCTGCGAACCGCCTCGTCCACCCGCAAAGCAACAGTATCCCCTACCTTGAACATGCCCTTCTTTACCGTGCCCACATGGCCGATGCGCCCGCCCTGGAGATGAATGGTATCCTTCACCACGAACTGACTGTCCCCCAGGGTAATGATGCCCACATCTCCCTGCTGGCCGCCCATGGTGCCATAAAAGGGCGTCTCCTCTACGATGACTGTGCCGTTCTCGCCATCTGTCAAAGCCTGCACTACTTCCTCCTCCGTAGTGAGCACCTGAATCACAGAATCATGAGACAGCCTGTCATATCCCACGAAACGGCTGGTAATCGCCGGGTCAATCTGCTGGTATACGGTTTCCTCCGCTCCCATATAATTGGTGGTCTTTCTAGCACTCCTGGCCTTCTCCTTCTGCTCCTTCATGGCAGCGGCAAAGCCCGGCTCGTCCACCGTGCATCCCCTTTCCTCCAGAATCTCAATGGTCAGATCCAGAGGGAATCCATAGGATGAGGTGCGTGTGCTTGATTTAATCAACATGCACAA
>CASGVX010000300.1 GCA_949346185.1 uncultured Lachnospiraceae bacterium | reverse complement strand
GGTATGGGTAAAGCAATCAAGAACCCTCGCATCTGCGCACAGCTTCCGAATCGCCTGGCGGTTATATTTCTGATCTAGGAAAAATCCCGTCTTCTGACCCTCCTTCACATCCACATAATACCTGACCCCGTTTTCCACAATCTCCACATCGGTGTCAAATTCTTCTCCCAGAAAGCCCCTGATGCACGCCATGCCTTCCTGCTTCCGCACCTTGGCATCACTTCGCTCATACACGCCTCGGATCTTTGCGCCATCTCTGGCGAGAATCTCCTTCAGGAGAGCAGCAATTTCCTCTTTATATCGGTCAATTCCCAATGCCAGAGATTGCACCACCAGCACGTCCCCAAATTTATCAATCACCAGCCCCGGCAGGAAATCAGCCTCCCCGAACAAGATGCGACAACTTTCGGTATCCACCGTCTTTTTTCGATAATCCCAAGCATTTTCCAGCCGCATCCGGAAAAAATCCCTGTCAATCTCCTGCTCCACCTTCCTAGTCAGGAGACGAATCCTTATTTTGGAATGAGGATTGAGAAACCCCTTTCCCAAAGGATATCCGTCAAAATCATGGACAACGACCACATCTCCCGCCTCATAATCTCCCATAACAGAGGCAATCTCATTGTCATAGACCCAGAGCCCTCCCTTCTTGAGGGTTCGTCCCTCCCCCTTCTTTAATGTCACAATCGCTTGGCTCATCATGTTTCCTCCCGCCTCTTTTTTTCCTCAAGGATTTCTACACTAAGCTTTACACGCCGATGACGGCCACCCTACGGCAGCCGGTATTTCTTTCGATACGCCTTATACTTTCTCTTAAACCTCTCCGCATCCTCTTCCTTCAATTGATCCAAATAATCATGGCTCTCAAAGCCCTCCCCCTCAATCTGGAGCAAACCAATTGCCACATTGGAACAATGGTCTGCCACCCGCTCCAAATCCGTGGTAATATCAGACAGTACAAACCCCAAGTTAATGGTACATTTTCCCTTGCGGAGACGCTTGATATGCCTCTTCTTCATCTCGTCTGTCAAGGCATCGATCACCTCCTCCAAAGGCTCCACCTCCATGGCCAAAACCACGTCCTCCTCCTCATACAATTCCCTTGTAAGGCGCAAAATTTCCCGCACCGCCTTCTTATATACTTTCAGTTCCAGAAGTGCCTTCTCGGAAAACTTCTCCTCCTTCTTCTGCACCCTCCCGGCAGTCCCCACAATATTGCAGGCATGGTCAGAAATCCGCTCGAAATCCCCGATACAGTGGAGCATCAAAGAAACCCTCTGGGAGTCCTGCTCTGACAGATCCGCATTGCCCAGCCTCATGAGATAGGCACCCAGGTCATCCTCATAGCGATCCACCAAATCCTCCAATTCCAGTACCTCCTTCGCCTTCTTCTTGTCATAGGAAGTGAGCAGGGAAATGCTCTGGCTCACTGCATCCATGGCAAATCCAGCCATCTCCACAGAAGCTTTTTTCGCCTGTGCAATGGCAAAAGCCGGCCTCTCTAAAAATCTCTCGTCAAGGAAACGGGACACTGCCTTCCGGTTCTCCTGCCTTTCCTCCCTGCCATCCCTCACCGTGAGCATGGACATTTTTACCAGCCCATCTCGGAAGGGTAAGAGCACCAAAGTGGCAGAGATGTTAAACACGCTGTGCACCACTGCAATGCCAGCCCCCGTGGCCGCCTGATCCATAAAGGAAAAATCAAAAATGCCATGAAGAATATAGAATGCAAGCACAAACAGCAGGGTGCCGATCAGATTAAAATAGAGGTGCAGAAAGGAAGCCCTCTTGGCATTCTTGCTCGCCCCCACACCAGATATCAGGGCAGTTGCGCAAGTTCCAATATTCTGTCCCATAATAATGGGAATAGCAGAAGAAAAAGGAACGCCCCCCGTCATGCACAGGGCTTGTAAAATGCCCACAGAGGCGGAGGAACTCTGGATCACTGCCGTCAGAACCGTTCCCGCCAAGATACCTAAAGCAGGGTTTTCTCCAAAGAGCAGGAACAGGCGAATGAACTGATCATTCCCCGCCAGCGGCTTCATGGCGCCACTCATGGTTTCCATCCCTGTCATCAGAATGGCAAAACCAGCCAGAATGGTTCCCACATCCTGTTTCCTGCCGCTCTTGGCGAAGAGAATCAGGGATACGCCAATCAAAGCAAGCACTGGAGAAAATGCGGATGGCTTGCACAGAGCCAGCACCACATTGTCTCCCTCCAGCCCCGTCAGGCTAAGGATCCAGGAAGTCACCGTGGTCCCCACATTGGCTCCCATGATAATCCCCACCGCCTGATTCAACTTCATGATGCCAGAATTTACAAACCCCACCACCATCACCGTGGTGGCAGAGGAAGATTGAATCACCGCCGTAACGCCCAATCCCAGCAGCACGGCCTTCAGGGGCGTGGAAGTAAACTTCTCCAAAATCGCCTCCAGCTTTCCTCCTGAAACTTTCGCCAAACTCTCCCCCATAATATGCATTCCATAGAGAAATAACGCCAATCCCCCCACCATCTCCAGCACTTTGAAAATACTCATTCCGGCAATTCCTTTCTGCTATTACTGTACACAGCTACTATATTACGCCCCATTCCAGCCCAGCTTGCATATCAGGCGCAAGCCCCGCTACCTGAAGGGAACCTCCGCCACCTGTTCATATCGGATGCGGAATGCGGGCATCTTTTCCATCCCGGCATAATAATTCTCCGCCCAATCCTCACCCTGAGACTCATCATTTTCCCCCGTGGCTGGAGGGGCAAAGATGGTCAGCGCATAACTTGTATTTTCCGCCAGCACCGGACTCTCGAAAAAAGCCGGCATCAGGTCGATGCATTTCGTATCCGGCGCTTTATAAAACCATTTTCCATTGATTTCCATCATGAGATTAAGCGGCTCCTCGAAACTGACTTCCAGAAATTCCGGAGTCTTTTCCAGCACAATCTCCAGCTGCACGCCTTCTGCATCCTCCGCCCCTCCCCAGCGCATCTGTACCGGAAAGGATACATCCTCTCCCAGCTGCAGCTGGGGCTTGAAGTAATCATCCTCCAAAATTTCCCGATACTCCTGCAAAAATGGCTGGGGAATGCCCACGGCC
>CASGVX010000299.1 GCA_949346185.1 uncultured Lachnospiraceae bacterium | reverse complement strand
GGTTTACGGATAGCTACATCCAGCTGGGGCGGCAGCAGGGCAAGAGCGTCCTGAATGCCGCCATCGGGATCAAATGCACGAATTTTGACAGGTACCGTTACGGACAGGTCTATTGCACGGCCACGAAGGCAGACCAGGCACGGATTGTCTTAAAGGAAATCATTAAGTTTATCCATGCCGACAGGGATCTGGAAGAACTATTTGAAATCAAGGATTACAAGAATGAGATTACAGGCAAGATTACAGGCACCGTAATTAAGGCGTTAGGAAGAGATACCAGTACCATTGACGGATTTCGTCCCTATCTGGGCATCGTGGACGAGTACCACGCCCACAAGGATAACCAGATGTACAAGCTCTTGAAAGGCGGCACGAGGAAATTAAAGCAGTCGTTGATTTCCGTCATTACCACGGCGGGATTTCATTTGAATTATCCTTGCTATGATCTATATAAATATTGCCGGAGGGTGTTGCGGAAAATTGATCGGAACGAGCGGCAGTTCGTGTATATCGCCCAGATGGATAAGGAAGATGATATCTGGGATAGGAAGAACTGGATTAAGTGCTGTCCTCTCTCGGGAAAAGACCCGGAACTTATGGCGGCCATGGAGGAGGATGCGAACAAGGCTAGGAGTATGGGCGGCCAGGAACTGCGGGACTTTCTGACGAAAGCCCTAAATATCTGGGTGACAAACGCCGAGGAATCTTTTCTTGATTTCAAGAAGTGGGAAAAATGCGGCTCCGATAGGACGCTGGACGATTTCCGGGGAAGGCAAGTGGTGATTGGTCTGGATCTTTCCGCCGGTGGGGATCTGACAAGCTACTGCCTGGAATTTCCCTATGAGGACGAGGAGACGGGAGACCGCAGATATTTTCTGCATAGCCATAGTTTCATGCCGAAGAACCGCATCCAGGAGCATATGGACATGGAAGACAATGCGCCCTATGTCATTTGGGAGCGGCAGGGACTATTGACTGCCACCACTGCGGCGGGGGGAGTGAAGACGGATTACAAGGCGATTCTGCAAAGTCTCCATGATATCGTGGATGAATACGGTCTAGACGTGCTTGCCATCGGCTACGATCCCCACAATGCCAGTGCATTTCTGGCAGATTTGGAGGATTTTGGGTGCGACTTGGTAGAGATTAAGCAGAGTGCCAGAAGCCTGAATGATGCCACTGTGGATTTCCAGCTGGAGGTTAAGGCGCATAACGTGGAGTATGACAAAGGAAACGTGCTTCTGACACGCTCCATGCATGATGCCATTCTGTCACCTAGGAACAGTTTCGGAGAAATCAAGATTGACAAGATGCTGCAGAAGAATCGCATTGATCCCTGCGATGCAGTGATTTGCAGTCACAAGATATCCATGGGGGCAGATTTGGACACGGTAGACATTAACGACAGCGTAGATGCCTTCTTGAAATTATATGAATAAAGGCGGTGGAAAATAGTGAATGTGTTTGAAAGGATGAAGGGAAGGGCGGATGGAAGGAGGGCGAACCGTGAAGCCGTGGGAGTGAATGACGAGAAACTTCTTGAGTGGCTGGGAATCGGGGAACAATTTGGCAAGCCCATACAGGAAATCACCTATTTTACGTGCCTGAAAATGCTTTCGGAGACCGTGGGGAAAATGCCCATTAAGTTCTATGGCAGGGACAGGAAGGAGGCAGACCCCAACGAGGCGTATTTCTTGCTAAAGAGAAGGCCTAATCCGATTATGACGCCGTCCACATTCTGGACGGCGGTGGAAAATAACCGCAATCATTTTGGAAATGCCTACGTCTGGATACAGGGCGAATTTGACAGGAAGAAATACGGAGGAAAGTATTCGGTAAAGGGGCTGTGGATCATGCCCAGCAATGACGTGAAGGTGATTGTTGATAATAAGGGAATCTTTGGAGGGAAAGGAGATGTTTATTATTGGTATTCTGATCGGTACAGCGGGGAGAGTTATTTTTTCCCAAGCCACGAGGTGCTGCACTTCAAGACCTCCACCACCTTCAACGGAATCACCGGGGAGAGCGTGCGGTCAATCCTAAAGAGCAGCATAGACGGAGCCATGGCGGCACAGAATTTCAAAAACAACTTATATGAAGGCGGGCTGACGGCAAGGGCGGCATTGCAATATACAGGCGATTTGAGCAAGAAAAAGGAAAAGGAGTTGCTTAAAAATTTTGAGAAGTATGCCACTGGTGCGAATAATGCGGGAAAATTCATCCCAGTTCCCATCGGGATGAAAATCGAACCATTGAGCATCAGCATGACGGACAGCCAGTACTACGAATTAAGCAAGTATTCGGCTCTGCAGATTGCCGGAGCATTCGGAATCAAGCCAAATCAGATCAATAATTATGAAAAAAGCAGTTACAGCAACTCGGAAATGCAGCAGCTTTCTTTCTATGTGGACACGGAATTGTACATCCTTAAGCAGTATGAAGAGGAAATCAATTATAAGCTTCTAGATCCGGCGGAGGAGGAGGCGGGGCTATATTATAAGTTCAATGAGAATGTAATTTTGAGGACGGACACGAAGAGTCAGGCAGAAATCTTGGGCAAGTATGTGCAGAACGGCATCAGGACACCCAACGAGGCTAGGGCTTTGCTGGATGCGCCGGACATGCCGGGCGGGGATGATCTGATGTGCAACGGCAATTATATCAAGTTGACCCAGCTGGGGCAGAATTATAAAGCGAAGGGAGGAAAATGACGGTGCTAAAATTAGATTTGGAACAAAAAGACAGAAACGGCAAGCCTAAGAAAATGGGAAGTTTGGAAATCAAGAATCAGGCAGAAGATGCGGCAGATTTGTATTTCTTTGGTGACATTATTAGCGAGAGCCTAGGGGAATGGCAAAAGTATTATCCTGATGATAAGGCTCCCAGCGATGTGCAGGATTTCCTGAACCGGTTGGACGGCGTGAAGAAAATCAACGTGCATATTAATAGCGGGGGAGGCAGCGTCTTTGGCGGCATCGCCATTTACAATATTTTAAAGAGGCATGACGCAGAAATCACGGTGTACGTGGATGGGCTGGCGGCAAGCATCGCATCGGTGATTGCCATGGCGGGGGACAGGATCATCATTCCTCGGAATGCGCAGATGATGATTCACAAGCCATCGTCCATTGCCTGGG
>CASGVX010000298.1 GCA_949346185.1 uncultured Lachnospiraceae bacterium | reverse complement strand
GATGAAAATTCCAGCTTACGCAAAATGCAAAGTTATTTTTTAACAGTCCCTAACATGGAATTACATAGAATAGAGGATATCAGTATGAGCGAGAGAAACTATCAAGTTTGCCCATCTATTTTGGCGGCAGATTTCAACTGTCTGGGGGAGCAGATTCATATTCTGGAGGAGAACCAGATAGAATTACTACATATTGATGTGATGGATGGCATGTTTGTGCCTTCTATTTCTTTTGGCATGCCCTTGATCGCATCCATACGGGGGAGCAGCAGGTTGTTTTTTGACGTGCATCTGATGGTGCAGGAGCCCGGTCGCTATGTGGAGGAGTTTGTGAAGGTGGGGGCGGATTCCATTACCGTGCATGTGGAGGCATGCAGGGATGTGGGTGCCACGTTGGAGAAAATCAAATCTCTTGGGGCGAAATGCGCCATCTCCCTCAATCCGGAAACTTCGGTGGAGGCAGTGCTTCCCTATCTGCCCATGGTGGATATGGTGCTGGTGATGAGCGTGCGTCCGGGATTTGGCGGGCAGAAGCTGATTCCCGAATCCTTGGAGAAGGTGGCATATCTGGCCCGGGTGCGAGAAGAGCAGGGATTGGATTATGCCATAGAGGTGGATGGCGGCGTCACCCATGGCAATCTGGACGAGGTGGTGTCTGCCGGCGTGGATATCGTGGTGGCGGGCACTGCGGTATTCTGCGGAGATATTGCAGAAAATGTGAAAATAATGAGGAGGTAGTGGGATGCTTCTTGAGAAAATTCCTCTGGGAAAGACTCTTGAAATTTATGTGGACAGGGAAGAGTATCGGTATCGCTTGGTGAGCAAGGTAGAGGACACGGATGACAGGCGAGTGTGCGTGACGGCGATTGCGGCAGGCGGACGTTTTTTTAAATTTGAGAAAGAGGATAGGATTCGGCTGGTGTATCGGGATCAGGAAGTCATCTGGGAATGGGATAAAGTGCGGGCCGGTCTGGCGAAAATAGATGACACGCCAGTGCATTATTTCCAGATTGTGGACAAAGGACGGACATTTAATCGTAGAAATGCCTACCGGGTGAAAATGCTGGAGGAAATCACGCTGCAGTATTATCTCATCTCAGGAAAGAGGGGGAAGTTTTCCGAGGTTCCCATGTCTGCCGGGGATATTGTCAAGATGGAGAAGATGCAGATTATCAAGCCGGCATACTTGCCTGAATCCATCAAGGTGAAGGGGATGCTGAAGGATGTGAGCGAGAATGGCGTGGGATTATACACGGATGAGAAGTTTGAGATTGGGGATGGAATGTTTTTTGACATTCCTTCGCCCTATGGGGATTTGTCCATGAAGGCCCAGGTAATTAGAAAATTAGAAATCCAGTCTTCTGGCAGTCGCTTTCAGTATTATTATGGCTGCGTCCTCACCCAGTCAGACCGAAAACTACTGCGGTTTATCTTTGATTTGCAGCGGGAGAGGCTAAAGAAGCAGCGGGAGATGGAAGAGTAAGGTGATTCATAGCCAATGGGAGATGGATATGCTGGCTGTATTTATGAATGAAAGTGAGGGGTTATGTCGGGGAAGATTTTGATCATTGCGGGGGGAGAGCTAGATCTTCCCTTTGCGGAGGAATATCTGGCAAGCCATATCTTTGACCGGGTGGTTTGCGCAGATGCGGGTCTGGAGGGGGCTGGCAAACTGCACTTATCCGTGGATTGCGTGATGGGAGATTACGACAGCGTGTCGGAAGAGGTGCTGGAGGCATATAGAAGTCAGAATCATCGTGTTGGGAAAACAATAGAGTTCGTCCAGTATCCGCCGGAGAAGGACGCCACGGACTTGGAACTGGCTCTGGACTGGGCGGTGGAACAGCATCCGGAGGAGATTGTAATTCTGGGAGCTACCGGCGGGAGGCTGGATCACTTCATTGCCAATGTGAATATTCTAATGAAGCCATTGTCCAAGGGGATTCCCGCCTCTATTGTGGACAGGTATAATAGGCTCTCTTTATTGGATGCGGCTCATGCTTCCAAACGGGTTTCCCATGGGGAAGATGGTCATATCCTTCATGTATTCCACAGAAAGGATATGCATGGGAAGTACATTTCCTTCCTCCCCCTGACGGAGAGGGTGCGGAATGTGACTTTGCGGGGATTTCGCTATGAATTGGATGGACAGGATATGGTTTTGGGAAGCAGCCTGGGGGTTAGCAATGAGTTGGCAGAGGAAAGGGAGAGCGCCACGGTGGATTTTTCAGAAGGGATTCTGATTGCTGTGGAGTCTGGGGATTTATGCGATACATAAATTTTGGTTTAAAGATTTATGAAATAGTAATTGGATTAAGAACTTGTAATATAGGAAAATATGTGATATTATAATATACGTTAAATCTTCGGGGGCGGGGTGAAATTCCCCACCGGCGGTGTTCTGTTCTGATGAGGAGCGGTCAGCCCGCGAGCGTGGCACTTTGGTGCATCGCATGATTTGGTGAGACTCCAGAGCCGACAGTATAGTCTGGATGTGAGAAGAAAAGGATGTATTATTGCGTGAAAGTACGGATTTCTGCCAGAAGATATGTGCGGGAATCCTTTTTTCTGTGAGAAGTAATTGCTGCAGAAATTCTATTGCAATCATAAATGATTCTTGAATGTCCCGGAGATTTCCGGGATTTTTTGATTCTTGACTGGAAATGGGGGATGACATTTGGAAGAAAGATATATGCTTCGGGCGATAGAGCTGGCTAAGGAGGGAGTGGGCAAGGTCAATCCCAATCCTCTGGTGGGAGCGGTGATTGTGAAAGATGGGGAAATCCTCAGCGAGGGATACCATGCCCGGTATGGAGAACTTCATGCGGAGCGCCATGCGTTCAGCAGATTGGAGAGTGGGGATGCTGCTAGGGGAGCGGAGATGTACGTTACGCTGGAGCCATGCTGCCATCAGGGAAAACAGCCCCCCTGTACCCAGGCAATTATTGAACATGGAATACGGAAAGTGTATGTGGGCTCTGACGATCCCAATGGGCTGGTGGCGGGAAAGGGAATTGCCCTTTTGCGTCAGGCGGGTATCGAGGTGGAAACTCAGGTGCTGAAAGAGGCTTGCGACGCATTGAATCCGGTTTTCTTTCATTATATTACAGAGAAGACCCCCTATGTGGTGATGAAGTATGCTAT
>CASGVX010000297.1 GCA_949346185.1 uncultured Lachnospiraceae bacterium | reverse complement strand
TTTTTCCTCTCGCCCGATCATTTTGTCTATGATGCGGACGAGATTATGGGCAAACTATCCCCCACCGCCCAGCTGCATTCGCAGACATCCCCGCCAAACCGCTTTCTCTGGTACTTTACGCTATACTTTAACCATCTTTCAAAGAAATATGCAATTTTTCCGGCGTCTGCCATTTCTTCTTCTCCTGAATCAGTGCCTCCAATTCCGACATATCTGTCAAATTGCGCATCCTCTTGTCAATGCTATATTCCTTGATGCGCACAATCAACTCATTCAGCGCCTTCTCCCGCTCCTCCCTATTCATCTCCGTCTGATAATTCGTCTGGAACATCTGAGCCACCATCTTCTGGCTCTCCGCATCCTCAAAACAGCTGATAATCTTCGTCGCCACCAGTTCCCTCTCTCCCCGTTCCAGCTGCTCGTACAGCATAGCCGCCACCTTTCCAAACCTCTCGTCCAGGAAATCCTCCGGAGCAATCCGCTCCCTTACGGGGCCGAAGAGGTCTGGCGTCTCAATCAGCCAAGATAGCAGCAGCCGATAGGAATACCGAATGCCCTCCTCGGACTTGTCCTCCTTCTTTGCTTTCTCCCGCCTATTCTCCCGAACCTGCTCCTGATAGCCCTCCGGCATCTGATTCCCATAGCGGATCACCAGCTGGCGCAAATCCTCCTTCCGAATCCCCTGCCTGACAGCCACAGCCTCCATATAATTATCCCGCTGTACCTTGTCGGTAAATACCAGCAGTTTCCTAGCCACCTCATGGTAAAACTTCGTCTTCTGCTCTGGGTCAGTGATATCAAACTGCCTCTTCCCTGCCTCCACTTCAAAGAAGAAACTGTTCTCTGCCTGCTCCAGACGCTGGGCAAAAGCCTCAGCCCCCTCCTGCCGGATAAATTCATCCGGATCCTTGTAGGGTTCCAGACGCACCACCTTTCCATTGATGCCCGCCTGACGCAGGATGGGGATTGCTCGCAGAGCCGCCTTCACGCCCGCCTCGTCGCTGTCATAGATCAGGAGCACTTCCTCCGTATACCGATGAAGGAGGCTTGCCTGCTGCTCCGTAAAGGCCGTCCCCAGCGAAGCCACCGCCCCGGTAAACCCTGCCTGATGCATGGCAATCACATCCATATATCCCTCGCAGAGAATGAGTTGCTTCCTCCGCCCCTGCTTGGCATAATTCAGCCCGAACAAATTCCTGCTCTTGTCAAAAATCCTCGTCTCCGGGGAATTTAAGTATTTGGGCTTTGCATCCCCCATCACCCTGCCTCCGAAGCCGATCACATGGCTGCTCACGTCCATAATGGGGAACATCACCCTGTTCCAGAACTTATCATAAACGCCGCGCTCGTCCATCTTGAAAAGCCCCGTCTCCTTCAACACGCTGTCCGGATATCCCTCCCGCTTCAGATATTGGTAGAGTTCCCCGCCGCCCCGACCCGCATATCCCAAGCCAAAATGCACAATGGTCTCCCTAGAGAGCCCCCTTCCGGCAAGATAGTCATATCCCAACTTGCCCTGAGGAGACTTGAGCATGGCATAATAGAATCTTGCCGTCTTGGTGTTGATTTCCAGCAAGGTCTGCCGCAAGCCCTCCCGCTGCCTCTGCTCTGCCGTCATCTCCTTCTTGGGCAGCTGGATTCCTGCCCGTCCTGCCAACTGCTCCATAGCCTCTGGAAAAGATAGATTTTCATATTCCATAAGAAAGGTTATCACATTCCCCCCCACGCCGCAGCCAAAGCACTTGTAAATCTGCATGGAAGGATTGACGGAAAAAGAGGGGGACTTCTCACTATGAAAAGGGCACAGTCCCACGTATCCACCGCCAGATCTCTTTAGTTTCACGTAACTTCCGATCACATCCACGATATCGCTGCGGGAACGGACTTCATCAATCTGCTCCTCTGAATACCAAGGCACCAGCCTTCCTCCCTTCTATTGCGGGAAATCCATTGCTTCCCTGCACCCCGCCACATATTGACAACGATTTATAACCAAACTGACCTGCCGCTTGAGGCGGCACATCATTTCGGCATTACTTTTATAAAAAAACGATACAGAGGCATCATTTAAGCCTATGGGAGATAAATTTCCATAAAGGCAAATGCCTCTGTATTAGTTATTCTACGCAAATATCTATTTTCCTTTTTTCTGCACTAAGATTAGGATAGTTGGCACAACTCGTTCCCTTCTGCCTCCCGAAAGTTGCACTTTGAAACACACAAATGCTATCGGTGCTCCACCCCCAATAGGCTCCAGGACTTAGGAATCATAATCTCCTTGTAGAGATTGACCGCATACCGGTCGCTCATGCAGGCGATAAAATCACACACCACTCTCTGCTCCCCGTCTCCCTCCTGAATCAAGTTCTGGAACTCATCGGGCATTTTCTCAAGATGGGACAGATAATACTCATACAACTGCCCGATCATGTGACTGACCTTCCGCTCCTCCCCCTTAGCCAGCGGATTATTGTACACACTCTGAAACAAAAACTGCCGCAGGGCAAACATCGCCTTCTCCACCCCCGCCGACATGCAGATATCCCCTTTCTTCTCGCTACTCTTTACAATATCGTGCACCAGCGTGTTCAACCTCCTGTTGGTACTATTGCCCAATATGCCTGTCAGCCCCCTGGGCAGGTCCTCCTCCCGGATAATGCCCGCACGGATGGCATCGTCAATATCAGAATTGATGTAGGCAATCTTGTCAGACAGGCGCACAATCTTCCCCTCCAAAGTCACGGGGGTAGAACGAGTCTGATGATTGAGAATGCCATCCCGCACCTCCCTAGTCAGGTTCAGCCCTCTGCCATCCTTCTCCAGCCGCTCCACCACCCGAACGCTCTGCTCGTTGTGGTGAAATCCCCCCTGCTCCCTCTGAAGCTCATTGAGCGCCCGCTCTCCCGCATGGCCAAAAGGAGTGTGTCCCAGATCATGGCCCAGGGCAATCGCCTCCGTCAAATCCTCATTCAGCATCAGCGCCCTAGCGATGGTGCGGGCATTCTGCGCCACCTCCAGAGTATGAGTAAGCCTAGTGCGGTAATGGTCTCCCTCCGGAGCCAAAAACACCTGTGTTTTCTGCTTCAGCCTACGGAATGCCTTGCTATACTGCTTTCAAATTCTATCTTACGGTTAATAAATACAGGGT
>CASGVX010000296.1 GCA_949346185.1 uncultured Lachnospiraceae bacterium | reverse complement strand
GAACAGTAACATTCCCAAAAATGACTTCAAATTATATGAAAATATATATTTACAATCCTTTGATTTAGGTATAGAATAATGTTAAATACGTATATCTTTTTACAGAAAAATCTAAATTACATAGGAGGGAGTAGACGTGTTTAAGAATTTAAAGGTGAGGAGCAAACTGCTCGTCTCATTCGGCATTGTCATTATTTTCTATATTATTGCTATCATTGCTTCGTCGATCGGACTGGGCAGCGTATTCGGCGGATTGGAGGATTTTTATAATATTCCATTCCCGATGGTGAAGAGCGCGCTTGAAGCGCAGTCCATTACCAGAGGGATCCAGCTGGATGTATACCGCGCTGTTTCTATCAGCGGTTCGGAGCGTCAGACAGTAATCAGCGAGATTGAGGAGTCTTCCGCGGAGCGGAATAAGGTCATGGAAGAGTTGAAGGCGAACTTCAACGGAGACGCTTCCCTGCTCAAGAGCGTCGAGGATGCCAACGCGGCGACCTCCGCGGCCCGCGAAAAGACGATGGAGTATATCCGCGCAGGCAATTCCACGGCTGCCATCGAATCCATCAACGGCGAGTATCTGGAAGCGGCCAATCATTTTGAGGATACCTTAAATCAGGTCATTGATCAGGCTGAGAGGAATGCGGATGAATATTATCAGAGCGGTACGACAATCAAGCGTATCTGCACGATCATTTTATACGGCCTTGCTCTGGTCAGCATCATTTTAACCATATTCCTTGTGCTGTCTATCGTGAAGGGCCTGACCCGTCCGATCCTGGAGATCGAGGATGCCATCAAGGCAATGGCAAAGGGCGACATGAGCAGCAAGGTTACATATACGTCCCGCGATGAGCTGGGTGATCTGGCGGAGAACCTTCGTTTTGTACTGGCTACTCTGTCCAGTTACATCGGCCATATCTGCGAGCGGATGGATTCCCTTGCAACAGGGGATCTGACGGTAGAGATGGATATGGATTATCTGGGCGAGTTTGAGTCGATCAAGCAGTCCGGCGCCAAGATCATCAATTCCCTGAATGATACGCTTGGCCAGCTTCATCAGGCATCGGAACAGGTTGCAAATGGATCCGAGCAGGTTTCCAGCGGTGCCCAGGCCCTCAGCCAGGGTGCTACGGAGCAGGCAAGTTCTGTTGAAGAGCTTGCAGCGACCCTGGGCGACCTGTCCAACCAGGTCAATGATACCGCGGCGAATTCCCGCGATGTCAACCAGCTGATCTCCGACACAGCAAAAGAGATCAACAACAGCAAGCAGAAGATGGAAGCCATGGTCAATGCCATGACCAACATCAACGAGTGCTCCAGCGAGATCGAGAAGATTATCAAGACCATTGAAGATATCGCATTCCAGACCAATATCCTTGCGCTGAATGCCGCAGTTGAGGCAGCCCGTGCAGGTGAGGCGGGCAAGGGCTTTGCCGTTGTCGCGGATGAGGTTCGCAGCCTGGCATCCAAGAGCCAGGAGGCGGCGAAGAACACGACTGTCCTTATTAATAACTCATTGAACGCGGTTTCCGAAGGAAGCCAGATTGCTACGGATACTCAGAGTTCACTGCTCAAGGTTGTGGAGAGCGCAGATAAGATCGCAGTTAATATGGCGAAGATCACCGAATCCGCTGATCTGCAGGCAGAAGGTATTTCCCAGGTGACTCAGGGAATCGACCAGATTTCCTCCGTTATCCAGACCAACTCTGCTACCGCAGAGGAAAGCGCCGCAGCCAGCGAAGAGCTGTTCAGCCAGTCCAGCCTGCTCAAGAGCCTGGTTGGCCGCTTCCGCCTGAAAGGAATGGCAAGTTCTATGGTAAGTCGGCCTGCAGCATCTGAGCCGGCAGAGA
Organism: uncultured Lachnospiraceae bacterium; assembly: GCA_949346185.1. Taxonomy (GTDB): domain Bacteria; phylum Bacillota; class Clostridia; order Lachnospirales; family Lachnospiraceae; genus Butyribacter. The sequence goes on along the minus strand of CASGVX010000296.1, from coordinate 1,322 downwards.
TGGAATCCTATGACAGCAATGTGTATGACGGCGGGTCATTTGACAGCGGGTCCTATGATATGAATTATGACAGTTCCGACAGCTTCGGCGGGGCGGTGGATACTTCGTACAGCGCGCCGAGCGGGAATAATAAGAACTTTAGTAATGAAGTGATCTATGATGGGGCGAAGTATTGATCAATTGATCAGGAAGGCTGCTCGGGCGTGTGAAGGATAACACGCAAAATGGAAACGGATCGGGGTTTTGCATCGGATTGGTGTAAAGCATTCGTGAAGGATGAAGTGAATAGAGAAATGGATACCCGGGAGATTTGGTCTCCCGGGTGTTTTTGTTTAAAACATTCCCAACTGTAACGCATCCAGCCCATTGAGAAGTCGCCTGACGGCGAAGGGCTGGATGCCTGAAGCCACAGCTTTATTGGCCGGATGCCTTGCAGCGAGACGCAAGGCCCCGTGAACAGTAGTTACAGGGCACGCCTGGTCAAGGTGTGACCTGTAACGAACAGTAACCAGACGCTTACAGTAGCGGTAAACGGAGGTTGTATTCCTTATACAATGATGGTAAGATAGTTTTATATAAATGAATCGTGAGGTGAGACCATGAACCGGACTCTTGGCATCGGGCATCAAGTTTTTCAAGATATTATTACAAAGAATATTTTTTATGTTGATAAAACAGCGTTTATAAAAGAATGGTGGGAATATGAAGATGCAGTGACTCTCATCACCCGTCCCAGACGTTTTGGGAAAACACTGAACCTGAGTATGCTGGAATACTTTTTCTCAGTGGAGCATGCTGAGAAAAGCGGACTATTTAAAAACTTGTCCATATGGACCGATAAAAGATATTGCGACCTCCAGGGGTCCTATCCTGTGATTTTTCTTAGCTTTGCAAGGATAAAAGAAATTTCCTATGTTAACGCAAAGAAGAAAATATGCCAGCTTATTGCAAATTTATATAACAAATATGATTTTCTCCTGGAAAGCGGTTTATTAAATGATAATGAACAAAAGTTTTTTCGGGAAGTTTCTGTAGATATGGAGGATTACGCGGCATCGGAAGCTTTGCATAATTTATCGGATTACCTGATGCGCTATTATGGTAAAAAAGTTCTCATTCTGCTGGATGAATATGATACACCCCTACATGAAGCCTATGTAGGGGGCTATTGGGAAGAGTTGGTTTCTTTTCTCAGAAATATTTTTAATTCCACCTTTAAGACAAACCCTTACCTGGAGAAAGCCCTTATGACCGGGATCACGAGGGTCAGCAAGGAATCCATTTTCTCTGACCTCAATAATCTGGAAGTGGTAACCACAACC
>CASGVX010000295.1 GCA_949346185.1 uncultured Lachnospiraceae bacterium | reverse complement strand
ATAAAAACGGGCATGTAGGCGTGGGTCTTGGAAAAGCGACAGAAATTCCAGAGGCTATCCGCAAGGGAAAAGAAGCCGCTACGAAAAAATTAGTGGAAGTTCCCATGGATGACAACGGCAGCGTGCCACATGACTTCAATGGAAAATATGGAAGTGCGTCCGTTTTGATTAAGAAGGCACCGGAAGGTACCGGTATCATCGCCGGCGGCCCTGTGCGTGCCGTACTTGAGTTGGCAGGATATAAGAACATCCGTACCAAGTCTTTAGGTTCTAACAATAAGCAGAATGTCTGCTTGGCGGCAATTAATGGTCTGAATAATCTGAAGACCCCGGAAGAGGTTGCCAAGGCTCGCGGAATTTCTGTAGAAGAGCTTTTAGGCTAAAAGGAAGTGTGAAAATAAATTTTTCACACGCAAATTTGAGCCTGTGGTTTGAATGTTGCGGGTTATAGAAAGGCAGGGAAATTGATTATGGCAGATAAATTGAGAATTACGTTAGTGAAGTCTACGATTGGTGCCATTCCGAAGCAGAGGGCAACTGTAAAGGCTCTGGGCTTGAGAAAGATTGGCAAGACAGTAGAACTGCCAAACAATGATGCAGTAAAGGGCATGGTTTGGCATGTAAGGCACCTGGTGAAGGTGGAGGAAATATAGTATACGAAAAGCATTTCTATCTCGATGATTCGCAGATCGGCAGGGAAATGCTTTTTGTTTTTGAGGGATGGGAATACTTTTCTCATCTGTAGCAGGGAAAATACATTATTCTTATATTAGGAATAATGTATTTTTTTTTGTTAATTTGCATAGTTTTTTCCCTTTTTATAATGCAGACATGTCAGTTTTATGGAGAAAAAGTCCCGGATTCCTTTGATGTGGAAAAATGTATGTAATATATGTCTAAAAAATAGATATATTAGGCTCGGAAAATATGCTATAATTCTAAGCAAATCGTTATTAGGGCATGAAAATGCGTTTTGATTACTATGAGCGGGGAAGCCGTGAATAGAAACAATATATTGAGGTATCGGAGGTGAACAGTGGGACAGGATGGAACCGTTTTCAGACGGTATGAGAAGAAATTTCGGCTTTCTAGGGAACAGTACTATTTATTTCGGCAGCGCATGGAAGGATATATGGCGGTGGATCAGTATGGACTGAGCACTATATGCAATATTTATTATGATACCCAGAATTACGAATTGATTAGAATGTCTGTGGAGAGCCCGGCCTATAAGGAAAAATTAAGGCTGCGCAGTTATGGCGTGCCTAGGGAAGAGGACATGGTGTTTCTGGAACTCAAGAAAAAGTATAGAGGTGTTGTATATAAGCGGCGGATTGTGCTGTCCTTAGAGGAAGCGGTCAAGGGAATCGAGAATGGGAAGATAGAGGGTCAGGAGGGGCAGATTGCCAAGGAGATTAATTATTTTCTGGCTAGGAATCGGGTCGCGCCCAAGGTATATTTGGCCTACGACCGGATTGCCATGCAGGGAATAGGGCAGCCGGATTTGCGGGTTACTTTTGATTTTGATATCCGGGCTAGGCGAGACAGGCTTGCGCTGACACAGGGAGATGGGGGAGAAAATATTTTACATGATGATGATGTGATTATGGAAATTAAGGTGAAGGATGCCTTTCCCCTATGGATGGTGCGCGCTCTGGAGGAGGGAAACATTCTCCCTACATCATTTTCAAAGTATGGTATTTATTTCAAAGAAAATATACTGGAAAGAGAAAGGGAGAAGAGAAATGTTTCATAGTATGTTGCAAAATGTAGGGGGGACGCTTTCATACCATTCTGCCATGGTTTGTACGGGGGTATCTTTGCTGGTGGGGATTATCATTGCTTTTAGCTACAGGCTGACGGGAAAATGCAGCAAGAATTTTTTTGTCTCCCTGATTTTATTGCCTACCTTAGTGCAGACGATCATTATGCTGGTGAATGGGAACTTGGGGACGGGGGTTGCCATTGTGGGGGCGTTCAGCTTGATTCGATTTCGTTCCATTCCCGGCAACAGCAGAGAGATTACCTGCGTGTTTTTCTCTATGGTGACAGGGCTTGCCACGGGAACCGGCTATGTTACATATGCTATCTTCATTACGGCTGTCGTGACTGTTGCCATGGTGCTTTTTAGCCTGATGCCTATAGATCGGCGGGAACGGAAAAGGCAGAATTTGAAAATCACTATTTATGAAGATTTGGATTATACAGATATATTTGAAGATCTCTTTGAGAAGTATCTCAAATTCTGTGAGGTGCAGATGGTGAAAACTGTGAATATGGGGAGCATGTATCAGATTGTCTATTGCATTGAGCAAAAGGATCGGAAAAAGGAGAAAGAATTTATAGATGAGCTTCGGTGCAGAAACGGCAATCTGAATATTGTATGTTCAAAAATACCAGAGTTCATGGAGCAGCTATAGTATAGAAGAAATTCTTGACAGATTCAGGAGTGAGAATAGGAGATTGGGAATCATATTCCATTCACTGGACAGAAAGGCGGGAAAGAATGGGAGCACAACGAAGGATTTTAAGCAGAGTGGCAATCGCGGCATTTGCAATGATGTGCATCATGGGGATATCGTCATCGGCAGATGCGGCAAAGAAAGCCACGGCGAAATTAGGAAAAGGAAAGATTGCGGGGCCTAAAAAAAGTTTTTCAGTAAACAAGAAGAAAAAGACAGTAACGATTAAAAAGAATGGTACCTATACGATTTCTGGAAAAATAGGCGGCTATCGGGTCATTGTGAGCAAGGCGAAGTTAAGGGTGACGCTGAAATTGAAGGGAGTGACTGCCACGCAGACGAAATATCCCTGCATCTACAGTGCCAAGTCTAATACTAGCGTGACCATTCATCTGGTGGGGAAGACAACTACCCGATTGAAAGGACCAAAGCATTTTGCATTGGCGAAGGGGAAAAAGGAGCCGGACGCAGTGATATTTTCTGTGGGAAATCTGACGATTAACGGACAGGGAAATCTGTTTGTCACGGATATTGCTGATAATGGCAAGGCGATTGTGAGCAAAAATACGGTGTCCCTCAAGGGCGGCTACTGTAGCGCATCCTCTCTCAAGATTGCCCTTCGGGGGAAGAATGTGTTATTGGCTGGCGGAACTTTTGCAGGAAGGGCTCAGGATACCTGCATAAAGTCGGATCAGAAGGTAAATATTACTGCAGG
>CASGVX010000294.1 GCA_949346185.1 uncultured Lachnospiraceae bacterium | reverse complement strand
GGCCCTGCGCTTTTGAGGCTGTACAGAACCGCCCCCCTATCTCTTTCCCACCGCATAACTCTGGAACAGCTCCCCAATCTGGTAAAAGAGCATGACCGCCACGCCCTCCGTATATTCTCCCAGAGCAATAGCCCCCACGGTGGCTGCCGCCATCAGGAAATTCTCATCAAATACCTGACGGTTCAAAACCCCCCTGCATGCCTTCTTTAATATGTCATAGCCGATGACCAGGTAGGGAATCATAAATAGAAAAAACTTCATCCTTCCCATCACCGGCGATAATTCTAACGCCACAATCAGGACTGCGGCAAGCATGATTCGGGCCAAAACCTTTTTCTGCTTCCTATTCATTGAAAACCTCCTCTCCCCAAAGGCTCCACATCCACAGGGAGCCAAAGTCCAGAATCTTTTCCGGGCATTTCCGGGGTATTATTTACAGACGCTTCTATTTCTTTATCCCAAGCCCATCAGAAAAAAATCTCGCAGTCATCTTCCACTTTCCTGCAATTTTTCAGCACATGCTCCATAACCGCCTTGGGCTGCTGCCCCTCCTCAAATTCCACATTCATTTTCAAAGTCATGAAATTCACAGTGGCATCCTTCACGCCCTCTGTTTTCTTCGCAGCCTCCTCCATCTTATTTGCACAGTTTGCGCAATCCACCTCAATCTTGTAAGTTTTTTTCATCATAAAACCACTCCTTTCTACCCATTGAACGTTATTTCCGCCGTCCCTTCAGGCACATTTTCCAATAGATATCAAATTAATTTATTAACATATGAGCATTTGTTCATATGTTTAATTCTATTATATCTATTTTTATCTTTTTGTCAACTACTTTTATGAAAATCTTTAGAGGGTGGTGGAATTTATTTCTGCACTGGAATTTACTTTTGCAATTATGCAATCTTTTCTTACCAGTAGTGCTTGTTTCTGAACAGAACAAGGCACCCCAGAACGATGGCCACGCAAAGTCCTATGACGCAAGGATACCCCCAGGGGCTGGAAAGTTCCGGCATATATTCAAAATTCATGCCATACCACCCGGCAATCAAGGACAAGGGCAGAAAAATCGTAGTGACAATGGTAAGCACCTTCATCACGTTATTCTGGCGAATCTCTATCTCCGAATGATAGACTTCCTGCACCTGCATGGCATACTCCCTCAAAAGCTGGGCCTCACTGGATAGGCGGTCGATCCTATCCGTATACATCTGAAAGTTATCCAATTCGCTCTCGGTAAAAAAATCCTCCTGATTTTCCAAAAGCTCCTGCCCCATTTCCACCAGCTGGCTATAATAATGATAGAATCTGGCAATCATCTTTTTCATCCGCAGCATGCGCCGGCTAAACTGATGAATGGTTCCTTCCAGCACATTTTCTTCTATTTTTGCAATTTCCCGTTCCATTTCTTCAATAAAATAAAGGTCTTCCGACAGAAAGGCCTGCAGAAAATAATAGAGAAATTCTCCCAATGACAGCCCTTTCTTAGAAATCCCCTCAATGATATCTACGATGATATGATAATTCTTCTCCTCTCTGGCTAGAACCACCAGCAATTCCTTCTTCATGAAAAGGGCAAATTCTATGGGAATCTCACCAGACTTTCTGGCAGGAATATGAAACGCAAGAAAAATAAACTCCTTGTGGCTCTCCATCTTGCAGTAATGGATATTGTCTACGTCGTACCAGGTCTGAAACACTTCCCTCCAGCCAGTTCTGGCGTGCCAGTTATCCAATGTCATCACGCACACCTTTTTTTCCGCCTTTTCTATTTCCTTTTCTTCTATCTGGGCAATTTCATTTTCTGTCAGCGCATAATATCGTATTCCCTGTTTTTTCTCCCTCTGTCCCATGGCATTGTTCCTCCTGCGATATCAGTACAGGGAACTCCTCCATCTCCCCTGCCCATCTTCAGATTTTTTATGCAGTATCACCCTATTCCAACTACTGCTATTCACACTTCCTATCATGCCGGCTTCGCCGGCACAAACATGGGGAAGAATGCTGCTTTGCAGCAAGCCCATTTTATGGGCGTTTCTTCCTGTGTGAATGGTGTTTTCATTCACACTTATTATATCCAGCATTTCAAAAAATACGCCATGTAAAAAGAATACGTCTGGGTTATTGATTCCCATCAATCTCCACGACCTCCCCCATGGGAATCTCCCTGCCATCCTCTAGAACAATTCTCCTCTCATACTCCCTGACCTTCCTCACCGTTCCCTCCACCGTGACATACTCCCCGCCCATTTTCTTCTCATCCGGTTCAAAATAGGTGATGGACACCGCCGGATGCTGCCCCTTTCCCATCCGCTCCATCAACAGATTGATTTTCTCATCCAAATCCTTCTGGCTATCCTCAGACAATTCGACTCTGGACTGGGTAAGCCTGGCCGTCTCCCTGATTGCCGCCCCGTGGCCAGTCAGAGCAGCGAAGGGAGAAAACTGGGCAGCCCTGTCGTACAGGGACATCCTCGGATGGGTTTCCGACACATGATGGGGCAGGTGGATCATATCATCATATTTCATGCCTTATGCCCTCCAATCCTGCTATTTTTCTCTCTGGCCGTGGCCCCCTCTTGGAGGCTCATCCCCCTCAAGATGGCGTTCTTTCCATATTTTTTCTTGATATTTAACATGGCTTCCTGCACGTTCCGCTCCTTGGCAAGAGATTTCCTCTCCTCCTCCTGCTGCCGCTCCAGAGCATCATAATCGGTAAATAAATCCAGCTGCTCAAATGTCTCTGCCTCCCTCACGTCCTCCTCGCTCTTTAGCCTGTTGGCAGATATATTCACCCGCCGAACCAAAAGCCTCTCATCCACAATGCGGTCATACAAGTCCAGCACCGCCTCCGTAATCACCTTCGTGGAAGAACTATATCTCCCCAGATTCGCAGTGCCGTGGGCATGTTTCGGCACCTTCCGGCCATATCTGTCCCTAGTCACCTCCCCCCGGTAATTTCCCTTTCCAGCAGAACCGTTTAGATTTTCGATATCATATCCCACGGTGAGCACCATCTGATCCGTCATCACCCGGTGATCCACCAAATCCAGCACCAGCATATCCACCATCTCCTTCACTACCAGCCTAGTCTTTTGAAAATCATAGGCACATTGCAGCACCTGTCCGGAACCAAGACTGGTGGTTTCCGGCCTGTAGGCCTTAATATCCGCAATCGTACAGGGTTCCC
>CASGVX010000293.1 GCA_949346185.1 uncultured Lachnospiraceae bacterium | reverse complement strand
CATTGATTAATTTGTATGAGATGACCTGCCACTTTGTGAAGTGCGGAGCTAGCACTACTTATCTTTACCATGGCGGGGATTTGTTTTCCATCGAGGGGGAGGCGCTGCCTATCGGGGTGATGGCCCGCATGGAGCCATATATGCACACCTCTGGCATTGACGGGGGCGATTATGTTATAATGATGACGGATGGCGTGGCGGATTGCTTTGCTACGGAGGAAAGCCAGTTGGAGGATTTTATCTGGAAACTGCTGGAAAAGAGGAAGGATCCCCAGATGGTGGCAGAGGAAATATTGTCTGACGCGTTGGAAAAATGGGGAGGGGAGCCGGGGGACGATATGAGCGTCCTAGTGGTGAAAATATACAAAAAATAGTGTTGATATTGCTTTAGCCCAGTCGTTGATCCTATCCAAGGATTAATCGCTGTGGGAGGCGACATCGGAATAGAATCGAGGAACAGATGTACCAGAATGTTTTGGAAAAGGTGAAAAGATACTGTGAGGACAGGGAACTTTTGAAAGAGAATATGGGGATGGTAGTGGGATTATCCGGCGGAGCGGATTCGGTATTTCTGCTGCAGGCATTGAGAGAACTCCGGGATCAATACAGGCTGAGGCTTTGCGCAGTGCATGTGAACCATGGAATCCGGGGGGGGGAGGCTGAGAATGACGAGATGTTTTCGGAAAGATATGCGGAGATGCTGGGGGTTCCCTTTCGGAAACTTGCTGGGGACGTGCCGGCAATGGCGAAAGAGTGGCGTGTGGGCGTGGAGGAGGCAGGCAGAGAATTTCGCTATGGCTGTCTGGAGGAGGTGCGGCAAGAGCTGGGATATGATGTGATTGCAGTGGCGCACCACAGAGATGACCAGGCGGAAACCATTCTCCTTCATATGCTGCGGGGAAGCAGTTTGCGAGGCATGGGAGGGATGCGAGCCCGGCGGGACAGAATCATTCGCCCCCTGCTATGTGTGGGGAAGGAAGAGATACTGGGGGCTCTGGCAGAGAGGGGGACTGGTTTTTGCCAGGATAGTACCAATGAGGAGGTTCGGTACCGCCGCAATCGAATTCGCCGGGAGATTCTCCCCCTGCTGCAGGAGGTGCAGGAGGGGGCGGCAGAGCATCTGGCGCGCTTGGGGGAAGAGATGCAGGAGGTAGCGGCATATCTGGAGGGGCAGGCAGAGACATGCTGCCGGGAGATGGTGCAGGAGGAGAAGGGATGTCTGAAAGTGGATGCCGATGCCTTTCTGTCCATCCCCAATGCGCTGCAGAGGGAAGTGGCTATGCGGCTTCTGGAGCAAATGGCGGGGCGCAGGCGAGATCTGGGCTCGGTTCATGTGGCGATGTTTCGGGAACTATTTGTCGGGGAGACAGGCAGAAGCTTGGATCTTCCTTATGGATTGTGGGCGTGGCGGGAATATAGCCATGTGTTCCTAGGGAAAAAAATAGGAGCGGAGGAGTCTGTCGGGGACAAATGGACTGCAGGGGAGCCTGCCGGGGGCGAATGGACTGCGGAGGAGCCTGCCGGGGACGAATGGACTGCGGAACTTCAGTTGGGAAAGGAGTTCACGGTGACGACTTCTCAGGGAGAGAATTGGGTTCTACGGCCGGTGAGGAGCGTCATTGCTGCTGGTCACGGAGTGGATAGCAAAGGGGCACAAAGATTCTCTGCAATCAATCTGAAAAAATACTGTACGAAATGTTTTGATTATGATAGAATGGATACTATGCCAAGGTTTCGGTATTGGGAACCGGGAGATTTCCTATGTCTGGATCGGGAAGGGCATAGGAAGAAATTGAATCGCATTTTTGTGGACGAGAAGGTTCCGGCAATAGACCGGAGGCGTATTCCGGTTCTGGCGATGGGCAGCCATGTGCTGTGGATTCCAGAATTAAACCGCCAGAGCGCTTATTTCTATGTGACGGAGGAAACGCAGGAGGTGCTTTGCATTGAGCGGCTCATAGAATAGTGTAGAGTGGTTGCTATTCCCAGTGTCCTATGCCGTAAGGCGGGGAAACCGTCCCATGCGGGGAAGGCTGTGAATGGTGGCGCAGAGAGAACTGGGAGAGAAAGGTGCATAGGATTATGAAAGAGATAATACACGAATTGATTTCTGAAGAAAGGGTGGAGGAACGCATCCGGGAAATGGCTGAACAGCTGAACAGGGATTATGCGGGAAAAACGCTTCATATGATTTGCATTTTAAAGGGGAGCGTTATTTTCTATTCTCAGTTGGCGAAGGCTGTCAAGATTCCAGTGACTATGGATTTCATGGCCACAGCCAGTTATGGAGATGAGACTGTCAGTTCCGGCCTGGAAGTGAGGAAGGATCTTGACGAAGATTTGGACGGACGCCATGTGCTAATCGTGGAGGACATTATTGATACCGGCAATACGCTGAGCATGGTGCGCAAGATGCTGAACGCTAGGAATCCGGAGAGCCTGAGGATTTGCACGCTTTTGGATAAGCCGGAGCGCAGGGAAACCGAGGTGGAAGTGGAGTATGTGGGATTTGAGATTCCGGATAAATTCGTGGTGGGATATGGCTTGGATTATGCCCAAAGATATCGGAATCTGCCCTATGTGGGCGAGATTGAATTTGCAGAGGATGCGTGACGGAGCCGGAATTCGGGACGGGATGCGTAGCAGCCCGAGAGACAGAGAGGTAAGAGATAGCATATTGCATAGGTTAATTATGATGGGGTTCCATCAATTCTATATAAAAGGAGATTTTTCATGAAGAAACAGATGAAGACAGGAGGAATAGGTTTTTATGTCCTGATTCTGGGGATTATTTTTCTGGCTGTGTGGGTGTCGGGATCATATGGCGGGAGTACGGGAAACGGATATAATCTGGCATCCTTTAAGGATGATGTGATGAATGGAAAGGTTCTGTCCGTCAAGATACTTCCCAATGAGGAGGTGCCTACCGGCGAGGTCACTGTGCAGCTGAAGGATAAGCAGTCTGTCAGCTTTTTTGTGTCTGATGTGACCATTGTGGAGAATATTGTATATGCAGACGATGAATTGGCGAAGAATTGCGTGGTGCGGGATATCCAAAAGCCTTCTTGGGTATTTACCACGCTGCTTCCCTATGGGCTGGTGATTATCGGCATCTTTCTTCTCTTCTCGTTCATGTCTGCCCAGTCAGCAGGGGCGGGCGGGGGCAATGCCAAGATGATGAATTTTGGAAAGAGC
>CASGVX010000292.1 GCA_949346185.1 uncultured Lachnospiraceae bacterium | reverse complement strand
CACTAGTGTACTGACACTGCAGTTATCTTTTTGCAAACACCAAAAACTTGCTGAACACGTAATTGAGCGCGACCACAATAAACTGAGTGACGATCTTTGCCGCCATCTCTCCCATGCCAGCCACCACCAGCCAGTGCACGCCTCCCACCTCAATCACCAGCGTAAGCAGCCTGGCGCCAAAGAACTTGCACAGTTCCATGAAATGCTCCCCCAGCCCTTTTGCCTGAGAATGAAACACAAAGGCAGAGTTGGTCACAAAGGCAAAGAGAATGGACAGCACCACGGAAATGGTATTGGAAATATCTCTGGGAATGGGCGTAAACTTTCGCAGCAGGTAAAATGTCGCCACATTCACCAAGGTAGTCAGTCCCCCAAAAAAAATATAGCGCACCACGTCATTGTGGCACAATGCATACAGCCATCTTCTCATCCCCTCACACCTCCCATATCATGATGGTCTTCCCAATGCTCTTATAAATATCCATCTCGAATGCCCTGTTCATATCCTCAATGGAATGAACCCGCACCCTGGCTCCCACGATATTGCTGAGATACCGCACCACCTTGGGGTGCTCCCGGTAGATTTCCACGGTCTTTAAGAAATCCTCCCGCCCGCTGCGGCTGCTGCCATAAAAGCGCAGCCCCTTCTCCAGCACCATCCTGGTATTGATAGGCACGGGATACTCCGATACCCCCATCAAAGACAGGGTGCCCTCTGGCTGTACGTGGTCAATCATCTGGTCGATGGCCTTCTGGGATGCCTGTCCCCCCACGCACTCAAAGGCATGATCCACCAGCACGTCCTCGGGGATATCCGACACCTGGAAGGTGGCATCCGCAAAGGAGAACTGGGAAAGCTTCCCCGCATCCACCCCGAAGATATACAGCTTGCTCTCCGGCTGCATCACCCGCAGGCAAAGGGCTGTCAGGAATCCCAGATTGCCATCTCCCCACACGCCAACCACATCCCTCCGGCCGTGGGCAAACCGATCAAACCGCCGGACGCCATGGACGCTGACAGACACCAGTTCCGTAAATGCGGCCACCACCTGATCAATATCCTTTGCCAAGGGCACCACCCGGTCCGGCTTCAGCGCCACATGCTCCTGCATGAATCCATCGAAGCCGCTGGCTCGGAACTTGCTGTCCCTGAGATAGTTCTCCCCGATCACGTCGTCCTGCCTGACGGGGGTATTGGGTATCATAATCACCCGCTCCCCGGGCTGATAGGTTCCGGTGGGGTCGTGCACCACCTCCCCGATTCCCTCGTGGATCAGAGCCATGGGAAGCTTCTGCTTCATCACTTCCGCCGGGCGGAGCCCCTGATAGTAGCGCTGATCCGCATGGCAGATGGACAGATGGGTGGGCCGCACCACCATCTGCTCCTCAAATAAATTAATATCATTAAATTCCACTTCAAAACGCCTGGGGGCTACCAGACGGTACACTGCATTCAACATATCTTAACTCCAATCTTCCACTTCCAAACAAGCCAGAAAACATTTCTTCCCCATAGCATCCCGCCGAATCAGAAATCCTTTCCAGCCTTCAGAAGGGATTTTGCCACTTGCAAATCATAGGGATAGGTAATCTTGATATTAAAGACCTCCCCCCGCACCAGATGCACTTCCTCCCCCTGCAGCAGACAAATCTTGCAGGCATCCGTCAGGATTTCCCGCTGCTCCGGGGTCAGCTGCCGGTAGCAGTCCCGCAGCCGCTTCGCCCGGAATGTCTGGGGCGTCTGTCCCTGATACATATTGGCCCGGTCCGGCACGCAGCCGATATTTTCCCCATCCTCGCTAAAAACCAAGGTATCCGTGGCAGAAATCACCGTGTCCACCATGCCGTACTTCTGTCCTGCTGCCACATTTTCCTCAATCATCCGCCGAGTGACGAAGGGGCGCAATGCATCATGGGTGACAATCAGCGTATCATCATCCAGCTTTCCCATGCCATCAATGTAATCTATCACCTGCATAATCGTCTCGTTCCGGGTGCTGCCTCCCCGAATCACCTCGATGCCTTCCATTCCCCTGCCCAGATGCTCCTGCAGCAATGCCTTGGTAGGCGCAATCCAAGCCTCCTGGCAAAGCACCAGAATCTGGTCGATTCCCCCATATAGCAGAAATTTCTCCACCGTGTGCACCAATATGGGCTTATTTCCCACCACCTGGTACTGCATGGGCTCATTGGAAGACTCCGAAGCCCTCCTGCTCCCCCCGGCCAAAATCACTCCGTAAACCATATCTATCTTCCTCCAATCTATGGGATGCAGCCTGCCTCTGCCATCTTTTTACACCTGCCGGCGCACCCCCATCTATCCCGGCGCAGACAAAATCATGCTCACTCGCCGTCAATCGCCCTTCTGGCATCCTCCAAGGCTCCCAGAATAAACTCCTCCGACTCTTTCATATAACTGTGGCGCAGCTCATCCACCGGGGCAAAATCAATATCTCCGGCGACATATTCCTTTCCATGGAAGCAATCCTCCACCTTCCTGTCAGACAGTCCGAACATCTCCATCACGGAAAGAATCTTGTCCCCATTCCTCTTCCCCACAAAAAATTGCTTGTGGAATAAAATAGAAAAACAGGTGGCGTGAAAGGAATTGGTAAAAATATACTCTGCCTCGTCCATATACCCCAGCCACTCCTCAATTCCTATATTGTAAACAACCTTGTGGCGAGTACCCTCCGGAATCTTGGCATCCCCCAGATTCTCGCTCAGCTCGATAACCTCAAGCCCCCGCTTCTGGGCAAAATCCACCGCCAGCTCAATCAATGGCACGGCGCTCTCCATCACTACATAGAGCAGCACATACCCTCGCTTCCGCTTCGGCCTCTCTATGATCGGCTCATAAAATTCCTTCTCGTGGAGCAGCACCGGATCCAGCACCTGCACGGGCCGGATATCCGAGATAGAAGAAATATACTCCCCGAAACTCCTCTCCCGCACGGATATGTGCTGAAACTGGGTGATATAGCCGAGAAACTCCCGCTTCTTCTCCTCCGACAGTTCCACCACGGGGCCCCTGCTGGCCGCATAGGCAATCTTGTACTTTCCCTTCATGGAATCGCAGGCCAGAAAAAAACCCCGGTCAAATCCCGCCTTCTTATTGCACTTCCAAATCACGTCCGTAGCGCAGATATAGCAGTCCAGTCCCAAATCCTCCCTGTCCAGCAGTTCATGGTTATAGCACCT
>CASGVX010000291.1 GCA_949346185.1 uncultured Lachnospiraceae bacterium | reverse complement strand
AATAGCCACCGCATCTACCAGCAGCAAATCCGGCAGCAAATCCATCTTCTCCACCGCCTGCCTCATCGCCTCATAGGTAGCCTGCAGTATATTAATTTCATCTATCCTCTCCGGGGATACGATTCCCACCCCATAGTCAAGGGCTTTCTCCTGAATTTCCCGGAATAACTGCTCTCTCCTTTTGCTGCTCAGCTTTTTGGAATCGTTTAGATAAAAGATTTCTGCCTGCGCAGGCAATATGCACGCCCCTGCTACCACCGGCCCCGCCAATGGTCCTCTGCCTGCCTCGTCAATGCCGCAGATGGCGATATAATCCTTGGAATAATTTTCCTCAAAAATCTTCATCTCCTGCAGCCGCTGCTTCTCTGCCCTGATAAACTCCTCATGCTTTCTAATAGATTTCAGAAGCTGGATGACACCCTTTCTCTCGTCCTGACTGTAAAATGCCATCAGCGCTCCCCTCTGCTCTTCCCCGCACTCAAGCAATTCCTGCTTGATCATAGCCACCGTCTTCCTCTTAGGATGCGCATCCTTCTTTTCCATCGCACTACTCCTTCCCTGACAGCGCCCCAAAATGGGCGAAAGGCCAGATACGCAGGAACACCTTCCCTAAAATATCATTTTTCTTCACCATGCCCACGTAAGAATTGCGGCTGTCGGTACTCATATTTCGGTTGTCTCCCAACACAAAATATTCATCTTCTTTCATCGTAACTGGGACATCTGCATTGCCCCCGTCCAGCATTTTAGATAGACAATAGTTATCTTCCTCCAATCTTTCCCCATCAATATACACATACCCTTCCCGCACCTGCAAGGTCTCCCCTGGCAGTCCGATGATGCGCTTTACATAAAAACTGTCTTCCCCATTCTTTCCATCACCCTTGGCCTTCACCGGAAAGACAACCACGTCGAACCGTTCTGGCTCTCCAAAGAAATAACTTAATTTCTGGATGATTACAGAATCCCCATCAGACAGGGTCGGCTCCATAGACTGCCCCTCCACCCTAGTCTGGTACGCCACGAAATGGGTAATCAGCGAGGCAATGAAAAAGCCAAGCAGCAAGCAGACAGCCAGCATGAAAACATTGTTTACCGCCCTGAGGGAAGCACTCTCCGTGGTAGGCCTCCTCATGGGCGCATCCTGTTCCAGCTTGGACAGCTCCCACTGAAATTCCCGCATCTTCTCTTCCCGGACAGCGGCGGATTCCTCCCAAGCCCCCGGCGGCTCCCCGCCGCCCATTTCCTGATCCGCCTGCCGATATATTTCAATATCTTTGCAAAACGCCAAGCTATCTTCGATTTCTTTCTCGTTATACATTCCAATCCCCGCCCGCTTGCAATTCCTCTCTCCAAGGATTCCTTCTATCTATTAATCTGTCTGCGCGGCGGGACTATCCGGCAATTCCAAACTGATTCTTCCAATCTTGCCACTGCGGAAATCATCCACAAGATATCTTCCCGCCTGATCTGTATCCAGCATGCCTCCCGCCTTCACGCAGCCCCGCCGCCTGGCAATCTCCTCCAATAGCCTGGCCGGTTCAGGTTCCTCCTCCAGCTGATAAAACCCCGCCACGGCTCCGGCATAATTTTCCTTCAGGTATTCCAAGAGCAGAATGCTCAATTCGTAGACATGAAAAAGTTCATCCTTGATGGAGCCAATAAATGCCAATCTAAGCCCCACGCTCTGATCATCAAATTTGGGCCATAGAATGCCCGGGGTATCCAAAAGTTCCACGCTCTTGTTCAGGCGAATCCACTGCTTTCCCTTGGTCACGCCCGGCTTATTCCCCGTCTTCGTGCAGGCTTTTCTGGCAAAACTGTTGATGAATGTTGATTTCCCCACATTGGGAATCCCCACAATCATGGCACGGATGGGTCGGTTCTTGATTCCCCGCCGCCTGTCCCTCTCGATCTTTGCCTGGCATGCCCGAGCAATCATGTCATTCACATCTTTGATCCCCGTGCCCTTCTTCGCATTAACCTTGGCCACGAAAAAACCCTGCTCTTCATAATACGCCACCCATTTCTCTGTAACCCGGGGGTCTGCCAAATCAAACTTATTCATGAGGATAATCCGGGATTTCCCATTAGCCATGGGATCAATATCAGGATTCTTGCTGCTCATGGGCACCCGGGAATCCACCAGTTCCACAATCACGTCAATCAGCTTTAAATCCTCCTGCATGGCACGCTTTGCCTTCGTCATATGTCCCGGATACCATTGAAATTCCATAACACGCCTCGTCTTTCATCATATTTTGTAAGATCCCTGCTATTTTCCATCCCCGGTGGCCGATGGAGACGAGGAGGGAGCATTTTTCTCTTCCTTGGAAAACTCGTCCAGAAAACTGATAATTTCCAAGGTATTCATGCGGAACCAAGCCTTCCCTACGATATTGTCCCGCAGGACATTCCCCACATTGGCATTGCGGCTGTCCTCTCCGCCGTTCCTATTGTCGCACAGGACAAAGTATTCATCCTCTTCCAGCGTAATCTCCTCCAGAGCCAGACCGCCATTCTCCATCACGGGAAACCGATACTTTTCCTCCAGCCTCTCCCCGTCAATATACACTCTCCCCTCTTTGATCTGCACCGTCTCCCCAGGCAGACCAATCACCCGATCCGCAGAATAATAATTATGCTCCGAGCCTCCCTGCCGCACAATGACCACGTCATTTCTCTTAATGGAATGGATTCGGTAGGACATTTTATTTACCAGAATCCGGTCGCCATTTTGCAAGGTAGGGTTCATGTCCTGCCCGGAAACCGTGTAAATCTGCATCCCCCAGTGGGTAACCCCATAACCAAGAGCCACCGCCGCACAGATTTCTATGAGGTAGATCAGAATCTTAAGCGCCAGCTTCTTCCTGGCCTCCTTCTGATTTTCCAAATCAAAATCATATTTCATTCCTTCTCCCCTCAGCAAGCGTACTCTCTCAAAGTCTTCAACGCCTGCTTTCCAATCATCAGGCGAAAATGCTCCTTGCAGAATTGCTCTGCAAAAGGCTGGTTCGTGGCATTGCCCGCATACTCCGTAACTCGCTGGCACAATGTCTGGTACTCCTCCTGCCTCAATTTCCCCTTCTTGAGGAAGAGATACCATTTCCCCCCCGCCTCGTCCTTGTACAGTCTGCTAGGGATGTTTTCACGCACAATTTTCTGCATATCCACATATGCATTGGTGGTAATCTCACCTGTC
>CASGVX010000290.1 GCA_949346185.1 uncultured Lachnospiraceae bacterium | reverse complement strand
ATAACCGCCGTCCAACGCCTCCAACTGCGCCATGCGGCTATTAATGTAATTTGCCCCAACTTTAGCCTTGGGAGACATGCTGGAATCAGATATTCTTTCCCAAGAACTAACACATCCTCTGACCCCCCTCGTCAATGGCACCTCTTTTCTTTTCTTGGCAATCGGTGCGATAAACATTCCCACTGGTTCTTTGGAATACCAACTGCCAAATCCCTCCACAAACACTGTCTGCCTCACAGCAATATCTTCTCGATATTTGTTGACTCGGATGATTTCCTTGCAATATTCTTCGCACTCCTCCGCAGTATATGGCATACCCATGCGAAATAACTTAATGGACTGAAACAATCTTTTATAGTGATCTTTCAGCCGAAAAAGATACAACTGACCCTGCTCCTCATCCCAATATCCACGGATTCCCTCAAACACATTGGCTCCAAACTGGGAGGTCGGTGCCAACACATTTATTTTGGCATCTTTAACAAGAACAAACTGACCATTTAACCATATTTTTCTATTATCACTATCCACCTTATTCCTCCTCTTCCCTTATTGCATATTCTGGCACAATGCCCTTTACCGCCCCTCGGATGTCTGATTCCTCATCATATGCAATCTCTTTTAATTTCTCTAATGTCTCATAAAACATTTCCACATTAAGTTCCAAAGGTTTTGCAATATAAATTCGATTATTTGAAGTCTTCCGAAGATCCTCATCATCCATCATAATCTCCTCGTACAATTTTTCCCCTGGCCTTAAACCTGTATACTGTATTTGAATGTCCTGCCCCGGACGAAAACCAGAAAGGCGAATCAGATTTTCCGCCATGTCGGCAATCTTCACCGGCTCTCCCATATCCAGAACAAAAATCTCACCCCCCTGAGCATCGGCTCCAGCCTCCAGCACCAGAGATACCGCCTCCGATATCGTCATAAAAAAACGATTAATGTCTGGGTGGGTAACAGTCACCGGTCCACCCGCATCTATCTGCTTCTTAAACAAAGGAATCACGCTGCCATTACTGCCCAATACGTTGCCAAAACGCACCGCAACATAATCCGTCCCACTCTTCGCATCCATAGACTGAATAATCAACTCGCAGATACGCTTGCTCGCCCCCATGATATTGGTGGGATTTACTGCCTTATCCGTGGAAATCAACACAAATCTCTTGCAGTGGTACCTGTCAGCCATCACCGCCATATTATAGGTGCCAAAGACATTATTCTTAATCGCCTCATGGGGACTGTCCTCCATCAAGGGCACATGCTTATGAGCCGCCGCATGATAGATAATATCGGGACAATATTTTTTCATAATGCTATCTACTCTCAAGGTGTTTCTCACTGAACCAATCAGCACCACCAAATCTAATTTCGGATATGCCTCTCTCAATTCCTGTTGGATATCATAAGCACTGTTTTCATAAATATCCAACAGAATAAGCCTGCTGGGATTTGCCCTGGCAATCTGTCTGCATAACTCACCGCCAATCGAACCACCTCCACCAGTGACCAACACTACTTTTCCTGATAGATATTCTGTAATCCTCTTCCCATTGGCTTGGCTCAGTTCCCTCCCCAGCAAATCCTCCAGATTCACCTCTCGTACCAAACGGATGCTGGCATCCGGATCAACCAACTGAGAAAGGCTGGGCAAAGTCTGCAGTTTGCACTCTGTCTCCTTACAAATCTGCAATAGTTCCTGCCTCTGCTTGATACTGGCAGATGGTATGGCAAATATGATCAAATCAATGCCCTCTTCCGATACTGCCGTCAGAATTTTCTTTCGGTTACCGACTACCGGAACTCCTTCCACCAAAGTGCCAACCTTTGCCTGATTATCATCAATGATGCATACAACGTCCAAAGAACAACTGTCCTGCCTGGCAATATCCCATAACAATTCTTTGCATGCATCCCCCGCACCAATAATCATTGTCCGTTTCTGCCTAGCATCATTCATACGATATTCCATCTCCATTCTCCAAAACATCAATCCATTTGCTCTTAACAGCTTGCCAGGAACCCATGTCATACAGTTTTTTCCGATTTTTTATTTTGTTCCTCTTCAAATCTTCAAAATGCTGTATGGCATCAATGAACTTGTCCCGCAAATCTTCAAAATCATGAAACTTTATATAATCAATATTGCTATCATCCAATTCCTGATACTCCAGCCACTCCCCATTTATCAATATTCCTCCTGAGTACAGAATTTCCAAAATGCTAGCAGATAACGCATCCGTGGTCTGAGCATGTATCATGATATCAGTAGCCAAGCGAAGTCTTGCAATTTTATTATCATCCAAAAAGTCCCAAATGATGGAATACGTATATCCACTTTCCTCAACAACTTCCCGCACCTTATCCAGATATTCCTTGTCATGTGCTCCATAGGAAAACTGCAATGCGATATGGCATTTATTCTTCATTTCCTGCGAAATTTTTTTCAAAGACTTTATCACTTCCATATGATTCTGTTCTCTTATCGCATTGTACCCTATCATCACAACAATTTTATCTGTTGGAAATCCCCAATACCTCTTTAATTCCTCCGTATCCCCCGTCTCTCTGTTAATGGTGTCATATGCAGACACTCCAAAATCTACAACATACTTTCTTCCATAATTTTTACCATATTTTTTTTCAAATCTTTCTTTCAGGCCTCTGGTCATAAATGTAAAAGCATCGATTTTTCCAAATATTTTTTTCATATACATCAATTCTTTTTCCTTGCGCCGATTCAAATCACTCCCCCAATAGGTGATTACCGTCCTCGCCTGTTTGTTTTTACGCCAAATCCTTTTAAAAAGCATGGATTTGTATACATCAATAAAATGAATCTGGATAACATCCACGGGGTCAGATAATTTGTTGCTAAGATAATGCAATTTTGCCAGGGTAGGGAGCACTCTGATTCCTTGAAAAGCATTACAATTCTCATCCACATATACTGTTACATTATTTTCCTGATAAAAATCTGCATTTATCTTATTTGAATGCGCTAATAGAACAATTTGGTATCTTCCTAATAGAACATTTTCAATATATTTTCTAATCCATATAGAATCCGCCTCACATAGCATGACTATTTTCTTCATATCGAATTTCCTTTCTTCCTATAACATAATTTTTATTATGTTATAGGAAGAAATTGTGTTCACCCCCAGCATCCTGTTAGAATTCATTGCTGCAAGATTG
>CASGVX010000289.1 GCA_949346185.1 uncultured Lachnospiraceae bacterium | reverse complement strand
TGCAGATGAAAATTCCAGCTTACGCAAAATGCAAAATTATTTTTTAACAGTCCCTAAACAATGAATATAAAGCAATTAGCAGCTTGACTAAAACTTCATCTAGTGAGCCTCCTTCCAGTTGCTCCCTTCGGACACCTCCACCTCCAGAGGAACAGACAATTCCATCACCTTAGGCATCTCCTCCAGAAGAATCCTGCGCACCTGCTCCCTTTCTTCCATGGGGGTCTCCACCAGCAATTCATCATGTACCTGCAGTACGATCTTTGCCTGGAGATTTTCTCTCTTCAATCGACCCGCCACCCGAATCATAGCCAGCTTGATCATATCTGCCGCCGTTCCCTGAATGGGGGAATTCATAGCCACCCGCTCCCCGAAAGAACGCTGCATGAAATTGCCCGATGCCAGTTCCGGCACGGGACGCTTCCGATGAAACAACGTCTCTGCATACTTCTTCTCCTTCGCATCTGCCACCAACTGGTCAATGAAAGCCTTCACCGCAGGGTACATGGCAAAATACTGGTCAATGTATTCCTGAGCCTCCTTCTTGGGAATATTCAAATCCTGACTCAGACCGAAGGAACTAATCCCATACACAATACCAAAATTCACTGCCTTGGCATTTCTCCGCTGCAGATCTGTCACCTGATCGAAGGGCGTATGGAATACTTTCGCAGCAGTGCTCCGATGAATATCCTGCCCATTCCGATAGGCGGCAATCATCTCCTCATCTCCGGCCATATGAGCCAGCACCCGCAACTCTATCTGAGAGTAATCCGCATCCAGAAAGACGCAGCCTTCCCTAGGCTGGAACACCTTCCGAATCTCCCTTCCCAGTTCCATGCGAATGGGAATATTCTGCAAATTCGGCTCCGTGCTGCTAATACGCCCCGTGGCAGTGATGGTCTGATTAAATTTGCCGTGAATCCTCCGATCCGCTTCAATGAACACCGGAAGGCCGTCCGCATAGGTTGACTTCAACTTGCTCACTTGGCGGTAGTCCAAAATCTTTGCCACAATTGGATCCTCATTCCGCAATTTCTCCAGAATCTCTGCCGAGGTAGAGTAGCCCGTCTTCGTCTTCTTGGCAAAGGGCAGCTTCATCTTTTCAAAGAGAATGACCCCCAGCTGCTTGGGGGAGTTGATATTAAATTCCTCCCCAGCCAGATCATAAATGTCAGTCTCCAAGGCAAGCACCTTGGACTCCAGCATTTTAGAAATCTCTTCTAATTCCTTTTTCTCCACCTGCACGCCCACCCGCTCCATCTGATACAGATAGTAAGCCGTTGGCATCTCAATCTCCTCCATCAGAGAAAGCATTCCCTCTCGCTCCAGTTCCTCCTTCAGCGACGCCGCCGCCATCACGGGCACATAGGCAAGATTTCCCAGATATGCCACCAAGGACTTGCCAGACCCCCCGTCAGGATGAGCGAGAAACTCCTGAAACTCCTGGCCTCTGCCAAATTCCGCCAGCCTATTCTTTCCAAAGACTTCCTGAAAAGATGCCACCGTAGTTCCCAGATAATCTCTGGCAATATCCTCCACATGATAAGAATTTTTCAGTGGATTGAGGAGATAGGCTGCAATAGAGACATCAAATACCTTTCCAAACAACGCCTCCCTCTGCTCCTGGCTGTCGTCCAAAAATGCATTCTGGTTTGGAGGTTCTTTTCCCTCCAGCAACGGTTCTACTGGTGTAGTATGATGCATCACGTCCTTCCAGTCCAGCACGTCCACCTCCGGCACCGCCCCTTCCACCTGACGGTACAAGGACAGAAGCTCCTCCCCGGATAGTTCCTCATTCACCAGAAAGCACAGCACCACCGAAGACTCCCCCTGATATGCCAGGCTCATTCCCAGAAAGTCGTATTCCGGCTCTGCACCTTCCTCAGCCTCCTCCCCCACAGAGAGGGATAGGTCATCCTCATCAAGGACAAGGCTCAGCTGGGCGGCTGACTTCTTGGATGCTTTCTTCTTCACCGCCCCTCCATTGCTCCATTCATCCGCCAGAAATCCCACGCCCACCCGGTCAGGCTTTTCCCGCAGCAATACCTGTATATGCTCTTCGGCCAACTTCTTTTCTACAACTGTAGTAAGCTCTGCTTCTACAGTCGTAGCAGCAGATACCACTTCTGCGCCAAACTTCTTCTCCAGAGACTTTAATTCCAATTTCTTAACCCAGCCATATGCCTCCTCTGTAAAAATATTCCCATATTTCGCCTCCTCAAAGGAAAAGGGAACATCGCAATCCGTCTTGATAGTGGCAAGTTCCTTGCTCAGAAATGCCAAATCCCTATTCGCCCGCAAAAGTTCCCTAGCCCGCTTGGGTTCCACTTCCTCTATGCGCTCATAGGCATTCTCCAAGGTGGGAAATGCCGTAAGAATCTTTACTGCCGTCTTCTCCCCCACCCCCGGCACTCCGGGGATATTGTCAGAGGAATCCCCCATCAGCCCCTTCATGTCAATAATCTGGGCAGGGGTCACCCCATACTTTTCTACCACCTCTTCCCCGTGGTAATTCTCAATCTCCGTCCCATTCCGCTTTGTCTTAGGCACGCGAATCAATATCTTGTCAGAGGCCAGCTGGAGCAAATCCCTGTCCCCGGATACCAGAGAAACCTCCATGCCCTCCCGCTGGGCATTGGTGGCTATAGTACCCAGGATGTCATCTGCCTCGATGCCCGCCTGAGTGACCACGGGAACTCCCATAGCCGAGAGCACCTCCTGAATCACCGGCACCTGCTGGCGCAGTTCCTCCGGCATGGGCTTCCTTGTCCCCTTGTATTCCTTATACCGCTTATGGCGGAACGTGGGTTCCTTTCGGTCAAAGGCCACCGCCAGATACCCAGGATTCTCCTCCTCCAATATTTTCAGCATAATATTCAAGAAACCATACACCGCATTGGTGTGCAGTCCCTCTGAATTGGTCAGATCCGGCACGCCGTAGAACGCCCGGTTCAATATGCTATGTCCGTCAATCAATACAATCTTCTCACTCATCCCAAACCTCATTTCACGTTACTATTCACAGCCACTCAGCCCACGGATTCCTTAATTCATGCGCCAAATGCCCGAGCATGCAGCATGCCCGTTTCCTTGGCTTTGCCTTTACAGTAATATCCCCGCCATGAAAATGGACTCCCCCCTTATCCCTACAAGGAAAATCACAACCACCGGCTTAGCCGGTGGTTTGCTCAAGCCCTATAAGGGCCTA
>CASGVX010000288.1 GCA_949346185.1 uncultured Lachnospiraceae bacterium | reverse complement strand
AGCACAGAAATCAAAAGCTGTGCCACAGCCTTTCCGGTATATCCCAAGTAAAAGTTATGTACTCCCAAGCAGCCTAGGAAAATTCCCAGCAGGCCTGCGGCAATTTTAGACTTCTGCTCTCCCTGGGGTACCGGCTGTGCCAAGAGAACGCCACAGTTGGTGCATGTGGCCGCCCCAGGCATGGTCGCCTGACCACAATTCGGGCAATAACTGGTTCCATTTCCTGCTGCCACGCCGCACTTCACGCAGACTGCGGCGTTATTATCCATCTCATTTCCACAATTTCTACAATACATTGTAATTCCTCCACTTTGCATTTGCTATAGATTCCTAACATCTTGATATATTATAGCAGAGCATCCTTCATATTGCAACCATTACCATTCTATGCCAATCTCGCCGTCTCCCTAGCAATGGCAAGCTCCTCATTGGTGGGAACCACCCACACCTGCACCCCGCTCTTTGGGGTGGTGAGGCACATCTCCTCCCCCATGGTGGCATCCCACTGGGCGTTTCTCTCCACGCCAATCGCCCCAAGCCCATCCAGAATCATCTTCCGAAACAGCAGATTATTTTCTCCGGCACCTGCAGTGAGAGCGATAGCATCCACGCCCCCCAGGGCAACATAATACGCCCCGATATATTTTAACACCCGGTAAATCATCACTTCAATGGCATTTTTTGCATTTTCATCTCCGTTGTTCATCGCCTCAATCAAATCCCGATAGTCATTGGACAAACCAGACAAGCCCAATGCACCAGACTTTTTATTCAAAATCTCCGTCATCTCCTCCACAGAGATGCCTTCCTTCTTGCAAATATATTCAATAATGGCCGGGTCCATGTCTCCGGAACGGGTTCCCATCATCAACCCCTCCAGAGGCGTCATTCCCATGCTGGTATCCACGCTCTTGCCATTCTTAATGGCTGATACGCTGGCACCGCTTCCAATATGGCAGACAATCATTTTAGAATCAGACTTGTCAAGCCCCGCCAATTCCGCCAGACGGTCAGAGACATAACTGTGGCTCGTCCCATGGAATCCATAACGGCGCACGCCATATTTCTCATAGTATTCCTTGGGCAGTCCATATAGATATGCCTTCTTCGGCATTGTCTGATGGAACGCCGTGTCAAACACTGCCACATTGGGCACATTTGGCATCACCTCCTGGCATGCCCGCACGCCCAGAAGATTGGCGGGATTGTGCAATGGTGCCAGATCATTGCAGGATTCAATGGCCTGAATCACCTCTTCCGTAATCACCACGGAGGAGGAGAACTTCTCCCCGCCATGCACTAGGCGATGCCCTACCGCATTGATTTCTTCGAGGGATTTCAGCACGCCGATCTTTTCATCCAAAAGAATGTCCAGAACCGTTTTGATCGCCACCTCGTGGTTCGGCAGATCCACTTCCTTCTCAATCCTTTCCTCGCCCTTTTTATAGACCAGAGCTCCATCCAGCCCAATTCTCTCGCACAATCCCGATGCGCTCACCGCCTCGGTCTCGGAATCAATCAACTGAAACTTAAGGGATGAACTCCCGCAATTCACAACTAATATCTGCATTTTTGCCCTCTTTCTGCCTTCTTCGGCTATGTATTTTCACCGATCCTTTCCGATGCCAAGCATGCCCTCTGATACCGCCGGCATCCTAGAGATGGCACCGCAAACCCAAAAACGATTCTATTGTAACCTTTTTTACGGAATTATGCAACTTTTCTCCTAGAATATTCTGCACAAAATTTACTTTTTCGATAAATCTTGTTACAATGTTGCTATTCAGAATCATGCAGAAAGGAATCATAACCCATGGAGCAGCCAATCAAAACTCTGGGCATT
Source organism: uncultured Lachnospiraceae bacterium (assembly GCA_949346185.1). GTDB lineage: Bacteria > Bacillota > Clostridia > Lachnospirales > Lachnospiraceae > Butyribacter. The sequence goes on along the minus strand of CASGVX010000288.1, from coordinate 1,383 downwards.
ATCGCCGAATACAACCCCTTCCACAACGGGCACCTCTACCAGATTGAGGAAATCAGACGGCGCACGGGAGCAGAAATCATCATTGCCGTCATGGGGGGGGACTTTCTCCAGCGGGGAACCCCCGCCATGGCAGACAAGTATCTCCGCACGGAAATGGCTCTCTCCTGCGGTGCGGACTTTGTATTTGAACTGCCCGCTGTATTCGCCACCGCCAGCGCGGAATCCTTTGCCTACGGCGGCGTCAGTCTGCTTCACCAGATGAAATGCGTGGATGGCATCTGCTTTGGCAGCGAATGCGGTGATTTATCCCCCCTCTCTGCCATCGCAGACTTTCTGCAGCAGGAGCCGGAGGAATACCGGGAACAGCTGTGCTCCCTCGTGGCCGGGGGATTCTCCTATCCTGCTGCCAGAGAGCGACTGCTATCCCAGCGCTTTCCAGAAATCTTCCAAGCCCATCCCCATTTGCTTACAGCCCCTAACAATATTCTCGCCATCGAATACCTAAAGGCATTGAGGCAGTTAGACAGCCCCATGGTTCCCCTCACCATTCCCCGCTGCGATATGGGATACCATGCGGAGGATGCCAAAGGGCAATTCCTCTCTGCCTCCGCCATCCGAAACCTTATGGAAACCGCCCCTGACATGTTTGAAAATGCGGCCGGAGCCCAAGCAAATGCGTCTCTGGCCAGATATCTTCCAAAGGAAGTGCAGTCCATTCTGGCGAATCATGGAAACCGCTTCCCCCTCACGGTGGATGATTTTTCTGAATATCTCTTCTATGCCCTAGCTTCCCTAGAAGAATCCCCAGCCCTCTCCCTCTCTGACATGTCCGTGGATTTGTGGAACAGAATCAAGGGAGGACGTTCGGAATTTCGGGACTATTCCTCCTTTATCAGCGTGCTAAAATCCAAGCAGTATACCCACAGCCGCATCTCCCGCGTATTGTGCCATATTCTGCTCCATATCAAAAAAGAATATCTGCACAGCCCTTCCAGCGGGCAGAAAATCCCTGCCCTCTATGGGAGAATCCTGGGACTGCGCATGGAGCGAAGCGGTTTCCTCAGGAGCATCCAGCATTTTCCACTGATCAATAAGGCGGCAAAGGGGGAACAGATTCTGGAAAATTTTGCCGCAGAAGAAATGTCTTCCCCCGCAGAACGGCAGACTTACCTCTCCCTGGCAAAGGCTCATCTGCAGGTGGATTTCGGAGCCGCCTCCCTATACCAGAGGGCTCTGTATCACAAAAAGGGCACGATGCTCCCGGAAGAACGCCGTGCCGGCGTGGTACGCCTATAAAACCCACCTGCTGCTGCCGGGTGATAAACTACAGCAAGGGCTCCCCGGTATACTCCTCCAGCTTCCTTCGCAGCCCCCGGTACTTCT
>CASGVX010000287.1 GCA_949346185.1 uncultured Lachnospiraceae bacterium | reverse complement strand
GTGACCATCACGATTACATTTCTGGTAATTAAAGCAATATTTGGCCTCAGAGTGACGCCGGAGGAGGAACTGATGGGACTGGATTCCACGGAGCATGGATTGCCATCTGCTTATGCGGACTTTATGCCGGCGGGAGATATGTTCTATTCCAGAGGAACGTCTATTGATGTGCTGAAAGGAAATATTCCGATGAATCAGGCTGTGGAGGTAATCGGCGTGCCAGAGATGGCATCGGAGCCGACAGCAGTTTCGATGCCGGAGGCATCTGCTGCAAGGGCGGAGGCTGGGGCATCCGCTGCAGACGCCATGCCGAAATATACCAAGGTTTCTATCGTGTGCCAGCAGAGCAAGTTTGAGATTCTGAAAGAGGCTCTGAACGATATTGGCGTGAATGGAATTACGGTAACCCAGGTGCTGGGATGCGGGGCTCAGAAGGGCATTACTACGAAGTACCGGGGAGCGGAACTGGAAGTGGTGCTGCTGCCTAAGATGAAGGTGGAAGTCGTGGTCAGCGCCGTGCCTGTGGAGCAGGTGGTAGAGACTGCCAGAAAGGCACTTTACACTGGCAATATCGGTGATGGAAAGATTTTCGTATATGATGTGGAGAATATTGTGAAGGTTCGTACCGGCGAGGAGGGCCACGAGGCTTTGCAGGATGCTGATTAGTTTGTACATGGATTAGATAGATGGGGCTGCCATTTGCTGGCAGTCCCTTTTCCATAATCTTAATAAAAATTAATAATTTTTTCCTCCATTGTCTGTTATAATAAAACTATCAGATAGTTCTGCTTTCTGAAGCGGCATATGGAATAGGAATAGCGGGACAAAGGATAGATTGTATGAGGTGATTGAGTATGAGCAGGATACTAGTATGTGATGATGACAGGGAGATTGTGGAGGCCGTTGCTATTTATCTGGAGAGAGAAGGATATGACGTGGTGAAGGCATATGATGGGGATGAGGCCGTGGAAGTGATTCAAAAAGATAAAATAGATCTGCTGATTATTGATGTGATGATGCCAAAACTTGGCGGCGTGGAGGCGACCTTCAAGATTCGGGAGAACAATAGTCTTCCCATTATTATTTTGTCGGCAAAGTCAGAGGATAGGGATAAGATTTTCGGGCTGCGAGTGGGGGGCGGACGACTACGTGACAAAGCCCTTCAACCCTATGGAATTGGTGGCCAGAGTGCAATCCCAGCTCAGGAGGAGCACCGTTCTGAATCAGAAGCAGAATGAAGAGGAGGAAATCTATCAGAAGGGGGGATTGGTGCTAAACAACAGTACCCGCGAGGTGACGGTGGATGGGGAAGTGATTAAGCTTACCGGAATGGAATACGAGATTCTTCGCCTGCTGATTAAGAACCGGGGGAGGACGTTTACCAGTGACGAGATTTATGAGCGGGTCTGGAATGAGGATTCCTGCGGCTCCAGCAATGTGGTATCAGTGCATATCAGGCATATCCGGGAAAAGATTGAAATCAATCCGAAGAAGCCTCAGTATATCCAAGTGGTGTGGGGCGTGGGCTACCGAATGGAGAAATAGCCGGGGAGGAGACAGCAAGTGAAGAGGTGGAAAAAATCAAAAGGCATCCGCACATTTCTGTTCTGCGTGCTGCTGGCAGGAGTCTTTTTGGATGTGCTGGCGGGAATGTATATGTGCATTGGAAGGAAGTATGCCGGGAATCGGGGAAGGGAGCAGGATGATTTTTATGTGTCCCGGGCTGGCACAAGCCAGATTTTGGACGGATATATCCGACTGTTCGAGGAGTACGTGCAGATTGGAAATCTGATTACCAAGGATGGGGACATTGACTATGACAAAGAAATCATGGTGTCCCTCACGGACGACAAGGCGTATACGATTAAGGAATTGCTGCGGGGCTCTATGTCAGAGGGCGTAGGTTCTGAGATGCTGCGGAAGTTTATGGAGGAGTTTTCGGAAAATTGCAGAAATGGCATCAGCTATCCCTGGAAGAGCAGGCATATGCTAACCTGCGATACCCGGGTGATTATCGAGGGAGACAGAATCTTCTCCTTTGCCTCGCCCAATGCAAAGACCCGTTCCCCGAAGCAGGTTGCGGTGATGAAGAAGTACTTGAAAAACATGCAGGCAACTGTCACGGATGATGTGACTTACGAGGATGAATTTCGGGATGACATTTCTATTACGTTTTCTGGAAAAATATCTTGGAAATATCAATTTGATGCAAAAAGTTCGTATGAAGAATATCTGATTACTTATTATCCCTCCTATGCCAGATGCTATTTTTTGGACCGGGTGATAACCTCCTATGAGAAACAGGGGCAAACGCTATTTCAGGAAGTGTACCAGTCCTATCGGAAGGATTCTTCTGAAGAAATGCTTTCAGAGGAGGAGTTTAACCGGTATTTGGAGGAGGATTGCAAGAAGCGGAAGAAAAGAATCCCTCAAAATGAGATTCCCTGGAGTGTGCATTCCGTTCCCAGAACCATGGGGGAGGCGAAAAAATATGTTACATTTCTGGTGGAGACATACCAGGAATTAAAATATTTATTCTCTAGGTGCAATTTTATCTATGCCTATGAAAATTCTAACAATCTGGTGATGACGAACCATCCGGCAGATTGGCAGAAAATCAAGGGCGTGCTGGAGAGCGGAAGGTCCTTGGAGAAGGCGACAGACCGCTCGGATGTGGCATTTGTGTATTTTAACAGCAAAAATTATGAGGGGGTGGGAAATTATCCCAAGGAAACCTTGCCCATGTCCGGCAATATCACGGAAAAGATCAGAACCATAGGAAAGAACTATAGCCTAGCCTCTTATCAGATTGCTGTGGGAATTGACCTGCGGGATGTGATGCATGCCAGGCGGGAGGATGAATTTGTCCTGACATACCGGGAGGCCACCCAGAAGAGGGAACTCTTTCGGTTTGGCAATATGCTGGCAGTGGCGGGAACCGTTCTCACGGTTTTGGGTTTCCTATTGCTGTTGATTCGCAGTGGCAGTCCCGTGATAGAGGGGCAGGAGCGGGAAGAACTTTTCTGGTTCGAACGGATTTGGCTGGAGCCCCAGCTGCTTCTGGCATACCTGATGATTGGCATGATAGCTTGGGTGCTGAAGATGTGGAATGGATTTCTGATTCACCCTGTGATTTTGTTGTGCGCCTTGGCGGTGTCCCTGCTGGCTTTTGGCTGCCTGTGCATACTCCTGAGTCTGGTTAAGCGGGGAAAGCTTGGCTGTGGCGGGCAATATAGCTTGATTCTTCTCATTGCGAG
>CASGVX010000286.1 GCA_949346185.1 uncultured Lachnospiraceae bacterium | reverse complement strand
CGCAAACTTTCATTGGGAAGGTGATTGCTGTCATTCTTACTGTTTCTATGTGCGCGCAGCCATTGGGCAATGCGCTGTACGGCATCCTGTTTGAAATCTGCAGGGGATTTGAATATGCGGTTGTATTATTTTCGGGTGCTGCGTCATTGGGCATCGCGATTAGCACCAGAAATATATTCAAAAACATTTCGGCAGAATAAACATCATAGTTTCTTGTGCCATTCCTATCCAACCGTGAACAGTATCCCTTTTGGAAATCACATGGAATGGCCACATCTCCATTGCAATTTGTCTCTAAATAGTTTATACTAGGCGTGTTCCTATTATTTTTGAAAATGTCTTACAGGCGGTTGCAGCCAATAGCACTGTTAGGACATTTTCAACAGCTGTGATGGAAAGGAAGGAATATTAAAAGTAAATGTTTCAGAATTTATATCCAGATGAGGACGTAGCCTCGGCATACGAAATAGACTATCAGGCGTTTTTCGACCGGGGATATCGGGGAATCCTATTTGATGTGGACAATACCTTGGTGGAGCACGACCAGCCAGTGACTCTGGTGGCGATAGAACTATTCCAGAGGATACAGGAGATGGGATTTCAGACCTGCATTATCTCAAATAATAAAGATGAGAGGGTGAAGCCCTTGGCGGCGGCGCTGGAGTCTGATTATGTCTACAAGGCGGGAAAGCCTTCTGCCAGGGGATACCTGCAGGGGATGGAGCAGATGGGTACCACGCCGGAAACCACTCTGTTTGTGGGGGATCAGATATTTACGGATATCTGGGGGGCGAACCGGGCGGGAGTACACTCGATTTTGGTGAAGCAGATTGCGAAGCATGAGGAAATACAGATCGTATTCAAGCGGTTGCTGGAAAAAATTGTGATGGCATGCTATCGCCGCCAGAAGACAAAGCATGTGAACGGAACATATTAGCATATTTCATTTTACTTTTTGGGGATGCGGGATATCGGCATCCCCCTTTTTGAACTGATAGGAAAGTTCTCGCTGCGCAGCGGAACACCAACAAAAATGCTTTAGCATTTTTGCTAGGGCACAAGCAAAGTCTGTGCCCTTTTTGAACTGACAGGAAACTTCGCCATAGCATCAGGTACACCAACAAGATTTTTCGGGGAAAACTCTTGCAGGGGAATGCGATGGCGATTAGGGGGGCTGTTGCGAGATATAACTTCCGAAGTAATATTCATCCCTGGCTAATAATTTTTTTAGGCAGCTGGATGCTGTCGTAAACTTCTTTATATTTTTTTTCTGAATATTCCTCAATATAGTTTTTTTCAAAGTTTTTTGGATGATTTTTGCTGGAGAGATAATCTGCCGCCTTGTTGTATGCAATGGCAGCCTGCTCCAAGGTGGCGAAGCGGCCGATCAGAAAATCTCCATGGATATGTATTTTTGCGGTATATTCCGGCTGGCTTTCCGTGCCGGTATTTGTCACGCCCTGGTAAGGGTTGAGAATTTCGATGTTGCTGTAGCGAAAATCATGGGAGTCTCCGTTTGCAAATCGGAAGTCAATGCCTTGGCGTGCAAAATTGCGGATGCCGTATCGGGAGTGGATATTGGTCTGCATGCCGTATTCTGCCACGAATAGGTGGTTCCCCCGGCGCATGATGGAGTGGTTGGAGTAGAAGAACAAGTCGTCCGCATCAAAAAGCAGCACGTCTGTGGGGGTTAGGTGATAGGAAAAAAAGTTGCTACGCAGATAGATGGGCGTTTTAATATAGAATCCGTTATTTTTGAAATTTATCAGGGAAATCCATTTGCGAAAGGGCAGGGCGGGAAAATTGCCGGAATCATAGTCGTCGGGGAAGAAGGCTTTTTCGTTTTCCAGCAGTTTGCTGGCCTCCAGATAGGTGGCGTGGGCTTCTTCCTCCGTGGGATGGCTTCCCAGGCTGATATGCTTGGAGCGGTAGGTGATGGACGAGCGGTAATAGGTGGTTCCGTCTTTTTTTGTTGCTTTTAATGTGCCTGGCAGTGCCATAAATTCCTCCTGACGTGGTTATGCCCTTTTCTAGATGGAAGGAACGAAAGTTCCATGGGCATCATATGGTAAAAATATATGAATCTGAATAATATTACTTCGGCGGTTCAATGCCGTAATTTTACTTTGCAAAATCTTGCGATTTTGAACTTCCGAAGTAATAACATCATACCACATCTTCTCAGTAGTGAAAAGTCATTTGATACAAAATGTCGAAGAAGATGAGGTAAATAATGGAATTGCACCAAAAAAGAAAGTCAAAACCTGTATATTTTTCTGTAAATGTTACAAAAATATGTAATAAATGAATATTTATTCAAAATCAGCCATATACTTTGTAATATAATCGTAACATTTTAGTTCGCGATTTATTTGTGCCTGTGCCAGAGGATTAGGCAGGGCAGGAATGGAGGATGATTATGATTAAAATAGTTCGGGGAGTCACGATTGCCGCTTCCATGGCGGGAATTGTGATGGGACTGCCAAACGGTGGTGCGGCGGTGGCCCAGGCTCCCACGCAGTCGGTTATTTCCATTGATGGAACGTCTGCTATTGATGAAGACAGTCAGTTGGAATTGCTGCCAAATCCCGTTTTGAGGAATGAGGAACAGCAGAATGATGCTGCCGTGCAGGCTTTTGCCCTGCAGCAGGAGGCAAAGGAGAAGATTGCTACTCTGGCCGCCAGTCGTTCCTTGCGGGTACAGGAAGAAAAGATCCGGGCGGAGAAACTTCGGAGGAAGAGGCTGGCGGAGAAGAGGCGTCGGGCAGAGGCCAAGCGTCGGAAGGAGATTCAGGCGTGCTGCGGCGTGGCTGCCGGCACTAGCGACCAGAGGATTCTGGAAAGGATTGTGGAGGCGGAAGCCGGGGGAGAGGATTTCAAGGGAAGGCTTCTGGTTGCCAACGTGGTGCTGAACAGAGTGAAACACAAGGCATTTCCCTCTTCCATTCAAGGCGTGGTGTTTGCCCACAGAGGATCCAGATATCAGTTTTCCCCGATTTCAGATGGAAGATACTATACCGTGTCGGTTTCTAAGGGGACGAAAAAGGCTGTGAATGCGGCATTGCAGGGAAAGGATCCCTCTCAGGGGGCTTTGTATTTCATGGAGCGTTCCTATGCGGACAGTGGAAATGTCAGATGGTTTGACAGATCTCTGACGAGATTGTTCCGATATGGGTGCCATGAGTTTTTTAAATAGAGGGTAGTTATGGTTTCTGCGGCAAATCACCGCACCGTGATCACCGTCTTGGTATCCTTTGCGGGCGGCTTTGT
>CASGVX010000285.1 GCA_949346185.1 uncultured Lachnospiraceae bacterium | reverse complement strand
GCAAAATGCAAAGTTATTTTTTAACAGTCCCTAACTTTCCCGGGCATAAGACCATGCGGCCTTCGTTTGTTTGACAAGCGTATCCAAGTCCCACTGCTTCTTAGAATTTGCAATGTTATTCGGATCGTTTACATCCACTTTCCCCTCCTCTGTCAAGCCCGTGAGCACGATGAAATGCCCGGTGGTGGTAAAATCTCCCGGCTCCATGCTGGCAATCACGGGCTTTCCCTCTTTCAGCCTTCTCTTCATGCTCTTCTTGCTCACTTCCACTCTCTGGGAATCCAGTCCCAATTTCTTGGCGCCATCCAGCATCAGCGACCAGGATGTGCCAGACTCCTGATCAAAATAATTATTCTCAATGCAGAATCCCGCCATATCAGCCGGCGTATAATTTCCCTTTCCCATCAGTCCGGTATATACCATGGACAGGCAGGTAGGGCCACAGCCATTGATGGCAATGATATTATTTCCGTAGGTCACGTATCCCCAGCGCTTATCCCACTGCTGGAACAGGGGAATCCCCTCCTGCTGCAATTCCTCTGCCGTGATTCCTCCATTCGCCTCCGTATCATCCACATGCTTCAGATAGTCGCTGACAAAATCCATCGTCTCCGAATTATTTGCCAGCATCTGCAGCACATCCTTGGGATAGCGCTCCATGCTCAGCAAAATATCATCCAGCTGGGGAAAGTCCTCCCGCTGGCCATACAATTTCTGGTAAATGTCATCATATCCCTCCGGCACGTCCACCGCAAAAGGCGTAGCGGAAGGCTTTACTTTCTTCTCCCCATCTCCTCCGGAGAAAACAATCTTTCCTATGCCATAAAATATCAAAAAAACCAGGAGAACACCCACAGCCCCCACGATAGACCGGGCAATCATTACCTGGCGCCGACGCTTCCTCTGGCGAATCCTCCTGCGCAAATACCTGCGATACTCCAATTCTTCTTCCGGCGTCCTCTCTTCCACAAGCCACTCCAATCCTGCACATCCGTGCACTTTGCTCTACGTTGCCATGAATAGCAGTTCCCCTATCCACAGTCAATATCCATCAGCCGATGCATCAAATCGTCAAACTCCTGAGATGATAGTTTTTCCTCCTCGAAGTCCTCCGTAATCAACTCTTCCAACTCGTCCCAGACATAATTCCCCCATCCCCGTTCCAAATCATCCAATTCCTTCTGGTATTTCTCAAACGTCTTGCCCATGCTCCTCATACCTTTCTTCTTCTACTGTGCAGAAACCTTTCCAACACCGTACTGATACGCCAGTCAACAAATCCAAGGAACTCTCGCCCTATGGATTATCCTGCGGGGAACGCCAGTGCGCTGCCCTTATTCGCAAAGAGATTGCACAAACTTCAGCACCCTCTCCGTGGAATCCCCGTCCAAGCTATCCAGAAAATATTCCCGGAACCTAGCCTCCGACTCCCCATCCCCGTCGCCTCCATGGGAAAGCATCCTCACCGAAGTCTTCATCACATCTTCAAAAGTCCTTACCTTCTCCCCGGGGGCAAAGGAAGAAAAGTCAAAGTAAAAATCCCTCTCTTCCACATATTCCTCCAAATCAAACACGTAGAAGAGCATGGGAATCCGCAGCAGGGACGCCTCAAAAATACAAGAGCTGTAATCCGTAACCAAAAGGGAGGTCACAAATAATATGTCATTGATATTTTCCCTCCCCGACAAATCCAGCACCCTGTCGCCATATTTTTCCCTGTCATAGGCAAACCGCTCCTTCACGAAGGGATGGTTCTTAATTACCAGTACCACATCCTTCGGCATGGCATCCAGAAAAGAGCCCACCACAAAGCGTTCCATAGGATAAAAGGCCGTCTTATTTCCACTCCCTCGGAAAGTGGGAGCGAAAAGCACCACCCTCTTGCCCTCCAGTTCAGGATACTTGCGAGAAAGCCTGACAGAAACCTCTTTTCCATATGCCTGGTCAAAGAAAATGTCCGTTCTGGGAACGCCCAGCGGCCGCACTTTCTCTGTAGAAATGCCAAATGCCTCGCTGTAAAAAGGAATCATCTGGCTTCCACTGGTGATTGCCGCGGTATAATTCCGATGGTTTCTGGTATCTTGGGCGAGATGTTCCACCTTTCCCAGCTCGGACAATCCAAACATCTTAAATGCGCCGCAGGCATGCCACAACTGCACCAGTTCCGTCTCCTGCCGGAGATTCAGCGCATGAAGCTGGGGATAGAAATCCTCCAGCACGATTACCTTGGCCGCCGCTGCCATCCCGGCCACCTTCCTGATGACAGAAAAAGGAAGCTGATGCACCGGCCTGGTGTCAATGCACTCCTGCCAGGGAAGATTCCTCTCGATCACCCCCCGGCGAACCAAGTCCAGATTCCCCCCCGTCTCGCACTCCCTCTCTGACAGGAATAAAATCCCCCGAGGGGAGGCCACCCGCCTGCAAGCCTTCTCATATTTCCTTGCAAAATAATTCGTCTTCAGTTCCCGCATGCTATACCCATAGCCGGTAAAATTCTTCACAATGCCGTGGGCATGATAGAACATCCCCTTCTTGCCCCCTATCTCCTTGGGCACATAGGGAGACTTCTTATATCCCTTCGTCACGAAATAGCCGTCCAGCAAAAAGATGGGAAGGAACAGAAAAGAAAGCACATACATCACCCGGCAGTAAATGGAATAAAAAGGAGAAGTCTTCCTCTGCCTCCCCAGAAAATAATTGCCCTCCAAGGCAGACTTGTTGGGAAGCACATGCCATTCCCCCCGATTGTCGCAATACTCGAAAAACATCTGAACGCTCTTTTTCCCATCCTCCGCCGTGAAGGGATAGAATACATGCTCCAGCCAGATTTCCTCCCGAATGGAGAAAAAAATCTCCCCATCCTGGCTGAAGCAGACCGTCTCCACCGGGAACCGCCTCTGCTTCCTGCCGCACTGGAATATGATCACTACCCGAAGCTTATTATTGCCAATCCCATGGGTTACCTTCCCCTCCGCATGGAATACGAGCTTTTTATCCCGGGATACCACGCTCTGCTCAATAATCCTGAACTCGTCCTGCATTTCTTCCTCCCTTGATCTCCGCAGCATCTTCAGTGGCATTACTTTCGCCGCCCTTCTAGCACTTTCCATATACGCTCCGCAGAGGAATCATCCGTATAATCATACTGCATCCGGCGAAAGCGCTCCCTCTTTTCTGCCCCGGTCAGCTTCTCTGGTTTTTCGGAACTCTCACCACTGTTCAAATCCATCTTCACCGCCTCCACTAGGCCCAGCAATTCTTCCGCATTATGAGCCACAGGCCCAGGAACGCCC